>CAUJEC010000072.1 GCA_963169245.1 Actinomycetota bacterium | reverse complement strand
GCCGATCAGGTCACCAACCTCGTCGTCGACACGGTCGACAAGGTCCGTGATCGCACCACCGGTCCGATACTCGAGTTCGCGATGATCTCCGTTCATCTGATCGTTGCGATGATCCTGCTCCTACCGATCCTCGCCCTCCTGACCGTCGGTGGCATCCGGCTGCTGACCTGGGCCGTTCGAGAAGTGTGGATCTCCTACACGATTGTCGGTGGGCTCTTCATGGTCTCCGGGCTGATCCTGTGGTCCAAGCGTTCGAAGCTCCCCATCTGAGCAGTCCCCACCCGATCTGCTCCCCATCGTCCCAGGGCCCCTTCAAGGAATACAAATGACCAACGATTCGACCTCCACGTCCCCTGGGTCCCCAGAGCTTCGAAAGGTTGTGATCATCGGGTCAGGTCCAGCTGGCCTGACCGCCGCCATCTACTGCTCGCGGGCAAACCTCTCCCCCGTTCTCATCGAAGGCGAACCTTCCTCAACGAGCGATCAGCCCGGCGGGCAACTCATGTTGACCACAGAGGTGGAGAACTACCCGGGGTTCCCTGATGGGATCATGGGACCTGAACTGATGGCCGGATTCCGTAAGCAGGCACAACGATTCGGAACCGAGATCATCACGGCGAAGGTATCCAGGGTCGACTTCTCAGAGAGGCCCTTCAAGGTGTGGGTCGGGCCATCGGAAGGTGACCCCACCTATCTGGCCGAGAGTGTCATCGTCTCGACCGGCGCTCAGGCCCTCATGCTCGGCCTCGATTCCGAGCAGCGGCTACTCGGCCACGGCTTCAGCACATGTGCGACCTGCGACGGTTTCTTCTTCCGTGGACAGGACGTGGCAGTCGTCGGCGGCGGTGATTCGGCTCTCGAAGAGGCAATGTTTCTGAGTCGCTTCGCCAGCAGCGTCACAGTCATCCACCGTCGTGACGAGCTTCGTGCATCCAAGATCATGCAGGATCGTGCTCTGGCGAATGAGAAGTTGACCTTCCTGTGGAACACCGTTGTGGAGGACATTCTCGGCGAGTCGAGCGTTGAGGCGCTCAGAGTCCGCGACGTCAACACAGACGAGGTGCGTGATCTGCCCTTCGCTGGAGTGTTCGTAGCGATCGGACACAGGCCCAACACCGACCTGTTCAAAGGACAACTCGACCTGAAGGACAATGGCTACCTGGTCACCCAGCCATCGAGCTCTCGCACCAACGTCGAAGGTGTCTTCGCCGCCGGTGACGTTCAGGACGACTGGTACCGACAGGCCATCACCGCCGCTGGCAGCGGATGTATGGCGGCCATCGATGCAGAACGATGGCTGGAGACACAGGGCGGCTGATCCCGTATCCGCTGAGCCCACATTGCACTGCTGGTCATTGCACTGCTGGTAATCGGTCAGAGCGAATCTTCGAAACCTCACTCGCCTGGAACGAGTCGGCTGTGCCCGACGAATCGGCGAACAGTCCGTCCCGGGGAACAAGGTCGGCGTCGGAAGAGTTTTCAAGCACGGTCCGCTGACGTAGTTTTGGACCCCAGAAAGGAACACAATGTCCGCAAGTATCGTGCATCTAACCGAGGGCAGCTTTGACGAGGTCATCAATGCCGCCGACCGACCAGTACTGGTCGACTTCTGGGCGGACTGGTGCGGACCATGCCGCCAGATCGCTCCCATCTTGGACGAGATCTCGGCCGAAAAGGCTGATTCCATCCAGATTGCGAAGGTCGACGTGGAGGCGAACGGCGGTCTCGCTATTCGTTTTGGAGTCAAGAGCATCCCGATGATGTTGCTGTTCAAGGACGGTGAGATCGCTCACAGCATGATCGGAGCCCGCAACAAGGAACAACTGCTGTCAGATCTGGCTCCTTACCTATAGCCAGAACATATGTTCGGTTTCTGGGCGTTCTTTTGATCCTTCTGGAGGTCTGAGATCACACTCTCGAGTCTGCCCCTGACCAAGGGATCGGTCGGACCTGATGTTCTTGACCTTCAGCGCAGGTTGAGAGCAGTGGGCTTCGAATGTCGCGACGCGCCCAGTGAGTTCTCCGCCTCTACCGCAGAGGCCGTGAGGCGATTCCAGGCATCAAGGGGTCTGCGAGTGGATGGGGCCTGTGGGTCCAATACGTGGTCCGCTCTCGTTGAGTCTGACTTCCGAATAGGTGTTCGATTGCTATGTCTTCGTTCCCCCATGCTCCGGGGAGACGATGTAGCAGATCTTCAGCTGAGGCTGGGTGTCCTGGGGTTCGACCCTGGTCGTGTGGATGGGATCTTCGGTCCTATGACACAGAGTGCGGTTGGTGAGTTTCAGAGAAATGCCGGCCTGGTCAGCGATTCGGTGTGCGGCCCCGAGTCCGTTGCCGCACTGCTTCGCCTCGAAGGCCGGGGCGGACGCTCGTCTGTAACGGGCCTTCGAGAACGTGAGGAGTTGAGACGGCGGACTTCGACGATCTCCACCTTGCGCATAGCCATCGGTTCAGCCGGCGACGGAGGACCCATTGTCGCCAAGGTGGCCTCTGAACTGCAACGTGCCGGCTCGACCGTCCTCCTACTTGAAGGTCTTGACTGGTCTGCGCTGGCAACTCAGGCGAACAGCTTCCGGGCCGATGTCTTCATCGGGTTCAGCCTCACTGATGACGCGCCGACTGCTGAGAGCTACTACTTCGGCTCAGATGACTATGAGTCCGTCGGTGGGCGACAACTCGCCGAGTGCATCATGTCCGAATTGCCCGCGTCTCCGGGCTGGGGAGTTGGATCGATTGCCGCAATGCGACTACCGATCCTAAGAGAGACCAAGGCGACAGCGGTACTGGTTCGGCTTGGTGATCGCGAGAGTGTCGAGTCCAGCGAAGACCTGGTGATCGCGTCGATCTACAGCGCCTTGGAGATCTGGCTCTCCCACCCGTTCTAAGGTTCGGTTTCGTGGACCGAGAGCTCCATAGTTGGGCTAACCGGCCGATGACACCGCCTGACAGCCTTCACCCGCGGACCACCCGACGCCACTCATCTGGCGTCCACGACGTCCTCTAGTTCACGTTGAACTGGAGACCTTTTTCTCCGCTTCATCAACTGATCGCGAGAGTTAGTCACAGGTTTACACACAGCTTGTGGAAAACCTCTACATGAGGTTTTCGTCACATCTTGCGGACTGGTTCGGGCCTGAATCAGATCGATCCTCAACCCATGATCAACCTGTAGATACGCTCCAGGTCCTCGAGGTTGGCGAAGTCAATGGTCACCTTGCCGTGTTTGGCCGACATTGCGATTCCGACTCTGGTGTCGAGGTGCGATGCAAGGAGTTCCTCCAACTCCAACAGACCTGGAGGACGCAGCTTTGCCTTGTTCGAATCCCTATCCGGCTCCGGGTCAGGTGACTGGTGTTCATCATCTTCGGCGGATCCGCCGGCAGCTCCGAGACCCGACTCAAGATCCAGGCGCTCACGAACCAGTTGTTCCACTTCACGGACGCTGAGCGACTCGGCAACGATCCGTCGAGCAAGCCCCTCCTGGTATGCACGGTCCGGATGCCCGAGCAGAGCCTTGGCATGGCCGGTTGAAACCAGCCCCTCCCCCACCAGCTTCTGAACCGAAGGCGGAAGGTGGAACAGTCGTAGCATGTTCGCGATGGTCGACCGGCTCTTCCCGACCCGCTTGGAGACCTGGTCCTGTGTCAGGTCGAAGTCATCCATCAACTGTTGATAAGCGGATGCCTCCTCAAGAGCATTCAGATCCTGGCGATGCAGGTTCTCCACAAGCGCCTGTTCAAGCGAATGAACGTTCTCAATCGAACGAACAATCGCAGGTATTGTGACGAGGCCGGCTCTTTGTGCAGCACGCCAACGACGCTCACCCGCAATCAACTCAAAACCACGGTCCGTGTTACGAACCAGAACCGGCTGGAGAATCCCAAGTTCGCGAACGCTCTCCACGAGTCCCTGCAGTGACTCCGTGTCGAAGTACTGACGGGGCTGAAGCGGGTTGGGTTCAATCGAGTCGATCGGAATCTCTCGGAGCCCCAGCGACGTGTCGGTGGAGTCGTTTTCATCGGTTGAAGGAATTAGGGCGGTCAATCCCCTTCCAAGTCCTCCCCTACGTGCCATCACTTACCTCCCTGGCGAGCTCACGGTACGCAACCGATCCTCTGGAGCTCGAGTCGAATACGGTTATCGGCTGTCCGTACGATGGGGCCTCGGACAATCGGATGTTTCTCGGAATGACGTTTCTGCACACCTTCGGACCGAAATGTGCACGCACCTCCGCAGCAACTTGTTCCGAAAGACGTGTGCGTGAGTCATACATGACAAGTACGATTGTCGACACCTCCAGAGCAGGGTTCAGGTTCTTGCGGACCAACTCGACGTTGTGGGTCAGCTGACCCAGTCCTTCCAGCGCGTAGTACTCGCATTGGATCGGAACGATCACCTCGGTTGCTGCGACCAGAGCGTTGATTGTGAGCAGTCCCAGAGACGGAGGACAGTCGATAAGCACGTAGTCGAACTGATCGATCACCTCATCGAGCGCTCGTTTCAGGCGAGTCTCCCTGCTCATCTGATTGACGAGTTCCACCTCTGCTCCCGCCAGATTCAGGTTGGCTGCCAGAAGGAAGAGCCCTTTCAGGTCGGTAGGCTCGATACACTCATCAGCCATCACGTCATTGAGGAGAACGTCATAGACCGTGTAGTCAAGCGATCTGTGGTCTACACCGAGTCCCGTGGTCGCGTTGCCCTGGGGGTCGAGATCCACAACAAGAACCCGGTAGTCGAGCTCCGCCAGTGCTGCACCCAGGTTTACAGTTGTCGTGGTCTTGCCGACACCGCCCTTCTGGTTGGCGACTGCCATCACGCGTGGGAGTGACCGTTTCACTCTTTCACCTTGTGGCGCGTTCTCGGACGATGGACCAGCCACTACTTGCTCGGTGGTGGCTGGCGTTTCACTCGAGCAAGTCTCCGTAGGTTCACCGTACTCGGCAACAGTTTCTGTTTCGGTCTGATTCCCGAGCGTCAGGTGATCCGAGGCATTGGCCTCTGACGCCGGGTTGTCCACATCCGACGCGAGAGTCTTACTCACATGTGGCCGACCCGATGATATCTCGCCATCTGTTCCGGTGTTGGAACCACCTACAACATCCTCGGGCGTCGGGATATATGAGTGACTCTGTCCTGATGCTGGGACCTGCTGGCCACCCACTGACTCGGTATCAGGTGGAAGGGCACTGTCTGACATCCGTCTCCCTAGAATCGGTGATGCCTGATGGCATCGTCCTATCATTCCGATGTGAGTTGGTCAGGTCAAGTGGCAGTGAGTTCAACCTGAAGTTCCACGTGGAACATTCTATGCACCGCATTGGTCCGATGTGGGGGACTCCGTCGGCCGAACAGGCACGCGATAGTCTCTGTGCACCATGACTGAGACAGCCGAGTACGACCGTGAGACCCTTGTGGGTGTGCTCGAAACCAGCAGGTCCTGGGGATTCCTTGGACCCGGCGATGTCGAATCCCACATAGACCACGCAATCGGCTACGTCGATCTGATTCCCTCCAACTCACGTGTTCTGGACCTCGG
>CAUJEC010000071.1 GCA_963169245.1 Actinomycetota bacterium | reverse complement strand
TCATCGCCGAGATCCTCCGAGGACGTGAGCCGCTGGTGCTGGTGAGTCCTAGGCGTCGAACTCGCGACACGGCCACGCTGGCCCTCCCGGATGTAGCTCATGTGATCGTCGAGGAGTTAGCAGAGTTCGACTATGGCGAGTACGAGGGCCTGACAACCGAACAGATCCAGTCAGGGCGCGCTGGGTGGTCGATCTGGGATGACGGATGCCCCGGGGGCGAAACCGTGGCGGAGGTCGCGGCGAGGGTCGATGTCACGCTCGGATCTCTGACCGCTGAGCACCGCCCTATCGTCGCTGTCACCCATGGCCACACGAGCCGAATTCTGGCCGCTCGCTGTCTTGGTCTTGACGGCGTCATGGGGGCGATCCTCGATACCACTGCTGGGTCGCTGTCGGTCCTTGGCCCACACCACCAACGCATGACCATCAAGCTCTGGAACCAGACCCCGCCTCTGCACTGACTTCGGCCGGAGCGCATTGGTACCGCTCGCTAGATACGGCTGTGAGCGCGAGTCGGATCAACCGATCTGAATGCCCTGTCCCCAGAACAGCTTCAGCCAGGTCATCTCAGCGGCGAAGATCACGAAGGTCCATCCCCACGCAAACATCTTGAACGTGTCGTCGCTGTTCGAGTTTGTCCTGAGTGCGATGACAAGACCTGCGAGCATGGACACAAAGCCAGCAATAGCCGCGCTTCTCGCGCTCCGGCCGACACCTGCCTGAAGCTCCTCATGCCTCGTTGGAGCCTCGCTACCCGATACGGCACCGCGATTCTCTTCCCAACTCGTACCAACGCTCGACGGCTCACCCGCCTGGGCGAACTCCAGGCGATTCAACTCCCGCACCTTGCCCAGAGCCACCAGGTGAAGCGCAGACGCGGGCACCGTCAAGATGACAGGGATCCAGAACACGGGTCGGGCTAGAGCGAGCAATATCCCGGCAATGACGACAATTGAGTTGATCCCCAAGGTGCAAAGTGTGATCAACCAGACAACCGCGCCAAAGACAGCGCCGATTCCTTTGCTCGCTGTTCTTTCCAAGTCCATCTCGACCCCGTTCTCTCTGCCCTTGCTCTGCTCTCGGCCCCTGCTCTGATCCGATGGCTACTCCGACGACTAGAGGGAGAATCCTCTCATGTCTAAGGTCCGAACGGTCGGCCAAAATACCTACTACGACAACGATCAGCGGCACAAAGACCACCCCTGACGCCGGGAGCGAGCCCACCAGGTCCGCCCCCGCCTCGCAACCGGCCTCAGCCCACAACTAACCTTGCATGATCGTTCCGGGGCCACCGTGGTCCCCCAAGGGGAGGTGAACCATGCCAGGTTCCGTCATTCTGTCCGGCGCTCGTACACCGATCGGCAAGCTCTCGGGCTCGCTCGCAGGCTTTGCCGCCACCGACCTCGGTGGGATCGCAATCAAAGAGGCTCTCGCCCGCGCAGGCGTATCGCCCGATGCCGTTGACTATGTCTTCATGGGTCAGGTGCTCCTCGCCGGAGCGGGTCAGATGACCGCCCGTCAGGCCGCCGTCAAGGCCGGCATCCCCATGACGGTTCCCGCGACCACCATCAACAAGGTGTGTCTGTCGGGCATCAACTCGATCATGATGGCCGACCTGCTCATCCAGTCCGGTCAGGCCGATGTCGTCGTCGCCGGCGGCATGGAGTCCATGACCAACGCTCCGTATCTCCTTCCCGACGCCCGTGCAGGAATGCGCATGGGCGACAAGAAGGTCATCGACTCGATGATGTACGACGGCCTGTTCTGTGCGATCGACCAGATCGCCATGGGTGGCGGCACCGAGAAGTACGCGGCGACCGCGGGTCTCAGTCGTGAGGAGCAGGACGAGCTTTCGGCCAAGTCACACGAGCGTGCCGCTCAGGCCCAGAAGAACGGCCTGTTCGACAACGAGATCGTCAATGTCGAGATTCCCCAGCGCAAGGGCGATCCGGTGATCTTCACCACCGACGAAGGTGTCCGTGGCGAGACGACCTTCGAGTCGCTCTCCAAGCTTCGTCCCGCGTTCGACAAGGCCGGCAACATCACCGCCGGTAACGCTTCGCAGATCTCTGATGGCGCTGCTGCCGTCATCGTTGCGTCCAAGGAAGCAGCCGAGCGCATCGGCGGAAACCCTCTCGGTGAGATCGTCGCCAACGGCCAGGTCGCCGGCCCCGACCCATCGCTGCTGACCCAGCCCTCACGAGCCATCTTCCAGGCCCTCGAGCGTTCCGGCCTGTCCGTCGGCGACATCGACCTGTTCGAACTGAACGAGGCGTTCGCTGCTGTTGGCGTCGCGTCGATGAAGGACCTGGGCATCACCGACGACATCGTGAATGTCAACGGTGGCGCAATTGCCCTCGGTCACCCGATCGGTATGTCCGGAACCCGCATCACTCTGACCCTGCTCAACGAACTCGCCCGTCGTGGTGGCGGCACCGGTGCTGCTGCCCTCTGCGGTGGCGGCGGACAGGGCGACGCCCTGATCGTGCGCACCATCTGAGACTGCTCAGCCTGGGCTCGGGCGCGGCCTGACTCTGGCCAACTCCGGCCCCCGGGCAGCGCAACAGATCCACTCACCTGGCGGATGGGGTCACGGCGAAAGTCGGGCCCCATTCGTCGTTTTGGGGTTGCGTTTGGGTTGCGTTTCCGGCCGGCGCCTCAGGCGGTCCTCGGCGTTGGTGCTCCTCAGCGTCCTACGGTGCTCTCAGGGCCGCGCCTCGCCGGCTGTCAGTCGCCGGTGATGACCCGTCGGCCCTCCAGCGCCCGCCCGAGCGTGAGTTCATCCGCGTACTCCAGGTCGCCTCCGACCGGAAGACCACTAGAGAGTCGAGAGATCGTCACGCCAGGAACATCGAGCACCTTTGAGAGGTAAAGAGCCGTGGCCTCACCTTCGAGATTGGGGTTGGTGCAGATGATGACCTCGGTGATCCCACCGGCAGTCACGCGCGCGATCAGTTCTCTGATCCTGAGTTGGTCGGGTCCGACACCCTGCAGGTGATCGATTGCGCCCTGAAGCACGTGGTATCGACCCCGGAACTCGTGTGTTCTTTCAATCGCAACAACATCTCGCGGCTCCTCTACGACACAGATCACGTGGTCGTCACGCTTGACGTCGCTGCAGATCTCGCAGAGTTCGTGCTCCCCGAGGTTGAAACAGACACTGCAGAAACGCACCCGTTCCTTTGCGCGCACAATCGCCCGAGCCAGTCTGTTGGCCTCGTCGACATCGACCTTGAGCAGATGGAAGGCGATTCGCTGCGCCGACTTCGGACCGACGCCCGGAAGTCGCCCGAGCGCGTCGATCAGGTCCTGGATCGCTTCGGAGTAGGCGCCGGCCACTCAGAGCCCGCCCAACACGTCGCCCAGTCCACCGAGCGAACCACCACCGAGTCCGCCGCCGAGAAGGCTCGACATCGGATCGGCCTGCTGTTGGAGGACCGCAACCTGATCGTGTGCGTCCTGCCACGCGGCCCGGATCAGGTCCTCGAGGATCGAGGGGTCATCGGCATCGACAGCCTTGGGGTCGATCTTCACGTCGAGTAGATGCAGGTGGCCATTGAGGGTCACAGAGACCAACTCGCCGCCTGAGGTTCCGAGCACCCTTGCTTCGGCAAGTTGTTCCTGAGCGCTGGCGACCTGGGCCTGCATCGACTGCGCGGCCTGCATCATCGCCCCGAAGTCCAAGCCGCCGCCGAGCGCAGCAGCCATTGCGCCCATTGGATCGGCTGTCTCAGCCGGTCCGGTCTGGTCGACAGCTTCGACCTCCGACGGGTTGCTACTCGGGTCGACCGTCTGGTCATTGCTTGAGTGATTGGGATCGCTTGTCATCATCTCTCCGATTCGGTTCGTAGAACCTTGGCTCCGGGGAACGCCTCCAACAGTCGCTCGACACCGGTCTGAGCGACGTCCGCGTCGTCCAGTTCGGACACATCGATCGCCATGTAGTCGTCCTCGACATCCGAGGTGTTCCCGGGGTCAACATGTTCGGGTTCGCGTGTGGGTGTAGGCCGCTCACCTTGCGGCTCGGTGACCGACCCCTCATCTGCGAGATATGCCCCTGTTGGATCATCCGCCGATCGATTCGGGGTTCTGGGAGGGCGGTCGCCCCCAGAACCCCGCTCATCATTCGGGTCACTCCCAGGGGGCGGTGCGCCCTGTCGCACCTGTCGACTCGCAGCGGCACCGGCCGAGGGTCCGCCCACGCTGGCAGCATCGTCGGTTATCCGGATGCGGACGGTCTGTCCGAGCTGCGTCGAGAGCAGGGACTCGACCTCGGACCGTGACGCCTCGGCACGTTGTGCCGTCGGTGAGTTCTCCACGAGATAGACGGCCGTGCCGTCTGCAGAGACAACGCAGAAACTGCCCTGGGAGTAGATCGACTTGGCTATTCCCCGCATGTT
>CAUJEC010000070.1 GCA_963169245.1 Actinomycetota bacterium | reverse complement strand
CGACCAGGACAGCGACATGAAGATGAATGGTGGACAGGCCCTAATCAAGTCACTAGAGCTCGAGGGCGTAGAGGTCATCTTCGGGCTGCCGGGTGGGGCCATCCTGCCGGTCTACGACCCGATCCTCGACTCTCCGATTCGACACGTGCTGGTTCGTCACGAGCAGGGTGCCGGACATATGGCCGAGGGCTACGCGCATGTCACCGGGCGACCCGGCGTCGCGATGGTCACATCTGGCCCGGGGGCGACCAACATCGTCACCCCGCTCGCCAATGCGTACATGGACTCGATCCCGATGGTGGTCATCACCGGTCAGGTGCCGAGCCCTGCGATAGGGACCGATGCCTTCCAAGAGGTCGACATCGTCGGCATCACCCGCGGAGTGACCAAGCACAACGAGCTCGTCACAGAGGCCGCCGACATCCCGATGGCCATTCGTCAGGCGTTCCACATAGCGACGACGGGACGCCCCGGTCCGGTGCTCGTCGACATCCCAAAGGACATCGTCGATCCGACCAACCCACGGTCCGCTATGGAATGGATCTGGCCCTCCGATGCCGAGGTGGCATCGAGCCTCCCCGGTTACCGGCCGACTCTCAAAGGTCACCCTCGCAAAGTCAAAGAGGCCGCAGAACTCATCACCGCGGCCCGGCGTCCGGTCATTTACGCCGGTGGTGGGATTCTCAAGGCCCGTGCAGCAGAGGCGCTGCTCAAGCTCGCCGAACAGACCGGTATCCCTGTCGTTACGACGCTCATGGCCAGGGGAGCGTTCCCCGATGACCACGAACTGTGTCTTGGTATGCCGGGTATGCACGGCAACTACACGGCGGTCACGGCGATGCAGCGTTCGGACCTGCTCATCGCCCTCGGTAGCCGATTCGATGACCGGGTCACGGGCAAGCTCGCCGGTTTCGCACCCGATGCGAAGATCATCCATGTCGATATCGACCCGGCCGAACTCGGCAAGGTTCGCCAACCGGATGTGCCGATCGTCGGCGACTGTCGCCTCGTGATCGAGGAGATCACCGCTGCGATCGAGGCCCTCGGAGGTACCTCTGCACAGGCTGATCGAACCGAGTGGCGTTCGACTATCTCGGGCTGGCAGGAGACCTACCCCCTTACATATACGCAGTCCGAGCCGGGCGAATTGCTGAAGCCCCAGTATGTCCTGGAAGAACTTCGTGACCGCTCGCCCGAGAACACCATTGTCGCTGCCGGTGTGGGCCAGCATCAGATGTGGACCAGTCAGTACTGGAAGTTCAACCACCCCTACACCTGGGTCAACTCAGGAGGTTTGGGAACCATGGGCTTCGCTGTGCCAGCGGCCATTGGTGCGAAGGTCGGCATGCCTGACCGTACGGTGTGGGCTGTCGACGGAGACGGTTGTTTCCAGATGACCGCTCAGGAACTTGTCACGGCGTCGACCGAACGCATCCCCGTCAAGATCGCGATTCTCAACAATGCGTATCTCGGAATGGTCAGGCAGTGGCAGGAGATGTTCTACGAGGAGCGATACTCCGAGGTCTACCTCTCGCCCGACCTTCCTGACTACGTGAAGTGGGCCGAGGCCATGGGCTGCATCGCGTTCCGGGTCGAGAGCCCCGAGGAGGTCGGACCGACCATCGACAAGGCCAACTCGATCAACGATCGCCCGGTGGTCATCGAGTTCCGCACCGACTCGTCCGAGAAGGTGTTCCCCATGGTTCCAGCCGGTAAGAGCAACGACGATATCGTCGTCGGAATCGACAACGAGTCCGCCGAGGAGACGGTTCAGTGACGCTTCAATCGATGAATCAGCGCAGAGCCGGATCGAAGGCACCCAAGTACCACGTCCTGTCGGTGCTCGTTGAGAACAAGTCCGGTGTTCTGGCTCGGGTTGCGGGCATGTTCGCTCGCCGTGGATACAACATCTACTCCCTCGCCGTTGCCCCGACCGATGACGATCGTTTCAGTCGAATAACAGTGGTTGTCGATGTCGAGACGGCTCCGTTGGAGCAGATCGTCAAGCAGCTCAACAAGCTGATCAACGTGATCAAGATCTCGGAACTCGATCCTCGCGATTCGATCGAGCGTGAACTGATGGTGATAACCGTCAAGGCCACCTACGAGACCCGCGGTCAGGTCATCGATCTGGCGAGCGTCTTCGAGGCGAACATCATCGACGTCGGGCATCACGAGATCACGCTGTCGCTCGATGAGCACCCCGAGCGACTCGACGATCTCGCCGAACTTCTTCGGTCCTTCGGGATCGTCGACCTGCAGAGGACGGGCCGAGTGGCCCTACCCAAGCTCCAGCCATCAGAATCTCCGGTGTTGCGCAGCGCCGGCTGATGCCACATCAGGGCACATGGCAGGGTCCTGAGGAAGCAAAGTCCTGCCTGAGTTCTGCATACATTTCTGCCTAAACCGTCGGCCCATACCGACAGAACAATCAAGAGAAGGATCACTGACACCCAATGGCAAACGTCTACTACGAAAAGGACGCCGACTCGTCGATCATCGCGGGTCGTAAGGTCGCGATCCTCGGTTATGGCTCCCAGGGCCATGCACACGCTCTCAACCTGAAGGAGTCCGGCGTTGATGTCCGCGTCGGTCTGCGTGATGGATCCTCGTCGCGGGCCAAGGCCGAAGAGGCGGGCCTGCGTGTCGTCGATGTC
>CAUJEC010000069.1 GCA_963169245.1 Actinomycetota bacterium | reverse complement strand
CGAGTCAACCCGCCATGGTTCAGCCGCGTTCGAGCACCATGAGAACCTTCCACAGGTCGATGTCGGGAACGCTAGCGCTACCGTTCTGGTGGGGTCCTTTGGTGGTGCGTCGTCGCCAGCTCGGAACGATTCGCAGGTCGTCGGGGTGCAGCTTGCTCACCGTGCGGGTTCGACAGTCCTGCCGCTGGAACCAGGTTTTGAGTACGCGGTCGTCGTGGTCAACGGTGGCGTTCGCGTCTGTGGATCGGAGGTCTCATCTGGCGAGTTGGGCTACTTGGGAATTGGACGCGACGAGGTCGGCATCGACGCCGATGGCGAAGCCCTTGTCATGCTCATCGGCGGAGAACCCTTTGTCGATGAGTTGGTCATGTGGTGGAACTACGTTGCTAGGTCCCGTGATGAGATCACTCGTGCACACCGGGACTGGAGCACTGGGTCAGAACGATTCGGAGTGGTCCATTCGTCACTTGAGCGTGTGGATGTGGCGGATCCGCCTTGGATCCGTGGTTGAGATAGCCCGAGGGTGGGACGGCCTGGCTCTGATGTTGCGCAGTGCTGAGGCTGTGCAGTACTGAGGTTGGCAGTGCTGAGGCTGCGCGGCCCTTTTAGCCTTAAGGTCGGAGAATGCTGACCCACGTCGTGTTGTTGAAGTTTCAGCCCGGAACGGACAGGTTTCGTCTGGATTCGCTGGCGGACTCGCTGAGGGCGTTGCCGTCTCAGATCCCTGAGATCCGTGACTACACAGTTGGAGTGGACATCGGCCTAGCGGACGGGAATGCAGAGGTGGCAGTGATCGCCAGATTCGACGATGCAGAGGGACACGCCATCTATACGAATCATCCTGCTCACCGGAAGGTGATAGAGGAGCAGATCCTTCCGGTGCTCGCATCTCGAAGCGCGACCCAGTTCGAAAGCTGATTGGATCCCAGATGAGTCGGTTCAGCGTGCTGGTTCACCGGTCAGCCTGAAGCTCGAGTCCGTTCAGAGAACCAGTCCCAGGCCGCCGTCGACCACCAGAGTCTGGCCAGTCGCATACTTGGAGGCGATGAGCCCCTCACAAGCGTCGGCGATGTCCTCTGGCGTGGCAACCCGATGTAGTGGGGCCAATGCGGTCACTCCGGCCTTCAGGTCGTCCCAGTCATGGGTCCAAGGGGTGGCAACCAGGCCGGGAGCTACAGCGTTCACCCGGACGTCGCCACCGCCATACTTCGCAAGCAGAGTGGTCAGGTGATCGAGTGCGGCCTTGGACACGGCGTAGGGAATCGAACTGCCTGTCTGACGAACGCCGGCCAGAGATGTGATGTTGATGACCCAGCCGTCGGGCGAATCCCGCAGCATCGGCAGCGCAGTCTGGGTAACCAGGAACGTGCCGATCACGTTGACCTCCAGGATCCTGCGCCAATGATCTGCGGTGATCGCATCTATGTCGGTCATCGGAATTTGCACCGTCACAGCAGCGTTGTTGACCAGTCCATCGAGTCGCCCCCAGCGCATGGCGGCTGCGTCCACGAGCGCGTCGGCGGTGCCGGGATCGGATATGTCGCCCTGCACATAGCAGGCGTCGGGCAACTCGTCGGCAAGTCGTTCGCCCGCCTCGACAGAGCTTGCCGAGTTGATCACCACGCTGGCTCCGGCGGCAGCGACACGGCGGGCGATCGCCTCACCGATTCCGCTGGTCGAACCGGTGACGATGACGACACGGTCTTCGAGGTGCATGCTTCCCCCTGTGGTGTGTGGCGTGCCTTGCGGGCGCGCCTGTTGTTGAGAGTCTGAACCTTGTCCAAGGTAGCCGGAGCGAAAGTTAACCCTGCGAGCTTCGATGACCGATTGATTGGCAATGACCGCCGCTGAGAACGAGACCTCCGAGGAGATGCGCGACCCCCTTCCCCGGCTAACCCGCAAGGTCTTTACAGACCTGGGCATATGGATGATGGGACTCGGGCTGATCATGGGTGTGGTCTTCCCGTTCTTCGTGATGCTGATGGGTGTTCCGTCGCGCTATGTCATGACCCCGTTGTTCTTCGTGGCAACGGTCAGTGCAGGGCTCGCTGTCGGTGCGAGCAACCAACTCCTGTCAAAGGCGGTTGTCGGGTCGCGGCTCAGGTTTCTACGAGCACGGATGTCGAAGGTGGAGACGAATCTGCGTTCGACGATCTACTCGGATGACCCATCATCGTGCACCCCCGAGGCATGTTCGATCCCCGTCGACTCCGATGACGAACTGGGTGCCGCTGCTGCATCGTTCAATCGCCTCGTCGAGGCGCTCGCGACCAGTCATCAGGTCGGACAGGTCTCGCGCGACTTCGCTGCCACCCTCGCATCGCATGTCGAACTTCTTCCCCTCGCAAATGCGGCCCTTCGTGGCATTGAGGCTGCTGGTGGCTTTGCGGCCTCTGCATTGTGTGTGGTTCGTGAGGGAGAGATGGTCACCATCGCGTCGAATGGACTGATGTCTCCAGAGGCACTGGCCGAGTCCGATCCCGTGATTCGTGCCTATCGGTCACTTGAGACCGTCCGTCTGGACCTGCCAGAGAACCTTCCGATCGATGGCGGGCTGGTCACCTTTCGTGCGCGAACCGTGCTCGCCCTCCCGTTGCAGCTCAGGCAGGTGCCAGTCGGTGTTCTGGTAGTTGGCTCGACGGCTGAGGTGGCTGTGGATGATGAGCGAACGGTCCAACAACTTCTGCCCGGACTGGCTGTCGCCGTCAACAACGCTCTCAGCCATGAGCGACTCCAACAGGTTGCGGCGATCGATGCGCTCACGGGGTTGGTGAATCGGCGCTTCGGTCTTGAGAGACTGAGCGAGGAGTTCAGCCGAGCGGTCAGGACGAGGGAGCCTCTCGGGGTAGTCCTCTTCGACATCGACCATTTCAAGTCGATCAACGACACCTTCGGCCATCAGAGCGGCGACAGAGTCCTGCGTGCGGTCGCTGATGCGGCCCGTGGAGCACTCCGAGAGGGTGACACGGTGATGCGTTACGGGGGCGAGGAGTTCCTCGCTGTCCTACCCGGCGCTGGTAACGACGACCTGGCGGAACTGGGTGAACGGATCCGACGAGAGATCGAGATCGGCGCGTCAATCCCCGAACTGGGTGACACGACTGTGACAGTAAGCCTGGGGGCGGTTTCGTTCCCTTCGACCGACGTCGCAAATCTCGATGACCTGGTCCGTCATGCTGATGCTGCCATGTACGTGGCGAAGGCCGCCGGTCGGAACAGACTCACATTCGCGACTGTCTGAGCTCCAGACCTTCGGGAGACTCGTCGGCTCAGACCCTCAGATCAGGTCTTTCGGGCCATGACCTGGTCGAAGCCCAGCAGCGGCGTGACCTTCAAGTCCGCGATGAGGTCGTCCGTAGCCTTGTTCACAAGGACCGATGCACCCGCGTAGTCGGCGCCTGAAGATTCCACGAGGTCGCGGATTCCTCGAAGCGTGCTCCCTGTGGTGACCCAGTCGTCCACAGCCAACACGACATCGGTCGGGTGCAGATCGCTTGATCGGGCCTGAAAGGCCTCGGTTGTTCCACGCCATGTCGGCCCGACGCTGTAATGCAGGTCAGCTCCCGGGTGGTTGCGTTCCGCCTTGCGAACGAGAATCAGTCCGACGCCCAGTTCGCGTGCGACCAGCGCACCCAGGATCGGTCCACGTGCCTCAGGCGCGCACACCGCTGTGACGCCCCGATCGGTGAACGCGCCTGCCAGAGCCGGGCCCAGGGCGGCGAAAGCCCGCCCGTCACGGAGCAATCCTGAGACGTCAGGGTGATTGCTGACGAGGGGGAAGCGGTCAAGGAGCAGTTGGATTCGAGCGATCTGGGTGACGTCGTCTGCTCGTCGGCCGGGGCCATCGCCCGCTGACGCGTCTGGCGTGTCGGGTGCGTCGCCCGCTGGTGCGTCGCCCGCTGGCGCGTCGTAGTTGGTTGCTCTTAGGTCCACCACCCCGCGAAAGTAGCAATCAACTAGCAGGGGTGCTTAGGAGGTGAGCGGTCTGGGTGCCGTCGGGGCTAGTTGGTTGTGGTTAGACCGACCCCTCCGCGATTACAGCAACCAACTTGGTCGAGGTGAGCCCGACTGAGAGGCAGTCAGTCCGCGGGATCTGTAGTTGGCCGGGAGAACAGCCCTGGACGTCGGTCTGTCGTCGGAGGGATCCACCTTGATTGGGCGCGAACCCCAAATGCTCCACGGCTCAGGTAGAAGTAGTCGTGATGAACGATCAGGCCGATACCCACGACCACGACCCACACACCCATTCCCACGATGGTGATGTTGATCCATTCGACGAGAAGGCTGAGACCTGGGATGACGATCCGGCGCATCTCGAACGGGCACGAATGGTGGCTGACCGGATCGCTCAGGAGGTAGCTCTGAACCCTTCGATTCGGCTACTTGAATTCGGCGCTGGTACAGGGTCCGTTACGGAGAACCTGCTGAGCCGTATCGGTCAGGCCACTCTCGCTGATCGTTCCGGTGGAATGAGGGCCGTGATGGAGAGGAAGGTCGAATCGGGGCGGCTTGCAGGGGCCAGAGTCATTGATCTGGACCTTGAGTCTGATCCAACACGTTGTAGCAACAGTTCGAAGGTGACAGCAGATCAGGTTGGTCCGTTCGACCTGATTCTGTCGGTTCTGACGCTTCACCATGTCGATGACCCGAAGTCCATGCTCGGAGCGTTCCGCCAACTGCTCGAAGTCGATGGTCAGATCGGTGTAGTTGATCTGGATGCCGAGGATGGATCGTTCCATGGTGAAGGATTCGGCGGACACCATGGGTTTGATCGCCGCAAGATCACAGAGGATCTGAGCGCTGCTGGCTTTGATGAGATCCGAGTCCTCGACTGTGGGAGGATCGCTCGTGACGACGGCGACTACACGATGTTTCTCGCGATCGGTCACAGATCGGAGAGTTGAGCACAGTCCGCTGCATGGCGGCTCTGGGTCATGACTGAGGCCACACCGGCCGCGTGCAGCAAATCGACGTTGATGGCGAGTTGGGCCGCAGAGCCCGAGAACTCGGACCGCATTCGGGCCCACCGACACGGCTGCGAATGTATGCGGGGAGGGTCGACCTTGCCTTCATAGACTTCCGGCATGGACTTCTACGACGCGCCCCGTCTCGCCAATGAATTCGTTATGTTGGAACCACTCGACATGTCTAGATGCGATGAACTGGCTGCAGCCGTGGCGGTGGGGGATGTCTGGCGAGCCTGGTATACGAACGTTCCTTCGCCAGAACAGATGGCCGACGAAGTCAGGGCCCGGCTCGAACTTCACGCAAGTCACCTTAAAGTTCCTTGGGCGATTGTGGATCTGTTGACCGGCAGAGCGATCGGAATGACGACATTCCTCAACATCGATCGGACCAACCGACGTCTGGAGATCGGCTCAACATGGCTCGGAGGTGCTGCACAGGGAACGCGAATCAATCCGGCTGCGAAGCTCCTGCTGCTGAGCCGCGCTTTCGATGACCTTGGTTGCATGGCCGTGGAATTCCGCACCCACTGGCACAACCGCCAGTCACGCGCTGCCATCGAGAAGCTCGGAGCTAAACAGGACGGGGTGCTGCGCAGGCACACCATCATGGCGAATGGGACGGTTCGCGACACGGTCGTCTACTCGATCATCGACAGCGAGTGGCCGGCAGTCCGCTGTGGGCTTCAGGAGCGCCTAACAGTTGGTTGAGAGGTCAATCGGCTGGACTGCAGGGTGAGCCTCAGACCGAATGATCACCGACGATAGGTAGATCCGACATCCATATAGACCGGATATCCGGTTAAGTTATGGTCCAGGCGTCGAGTAAGATCAGGGAATGCGTCCGAGCTCTCGCCAGGTTGTCGTTGATGCCGCTCTCGAACTCGCCCGCCGAGACGGAGTTGCTGCGATCACCTTCGACGCCGTATCTCAGGAGGCGAATCTGAGTCGTGGCGGGATCATCTACCACTTCCCATCCAAGGACGATCTGCTCACCGCAATGGTGGAGCGGATTGCCGAGGTGTGGGAAGAAGAACTGCTGGCTGCGCTCGACCTTCCATGGTTTGAGTCGACCCCCGCTCAACGGGTCCGCGCCTATCTGAAGGTTGCAGTGGGGTCCACGGCTCAGTCCGATATAGCGATGATGATCGACCCCGCGGTTCCATTCGACGGCGAACACCCGATTCAGCGTGTTGTCAGACGTTGGGTCCCATCAGCAGCAGAAGCGACTGATTCCGAGGCAGCGTTCGAGTACTACCTGATCCGTCTTGCGGCGGATGGACTCTGGCTGCACAGTGCCCTTGACATCGAACCCATTGATGCGGACCTGCAGGATCGGATTGTTGATCGTCTCTGTGGCAATTGAACCGGCGACGGTTGAACCGCGGCGACGGTTGAACAACCCCGCTATCGAGCGGTGTCTCTTTCGATTGGCAACCTTTGCGATAAGCACTTTTCGAAGTGCCGCTCTGGCTTGAGTGTCAGTTGGCAGATCGGTAACGAACTGCGCTGGCCGTAGCGAGCGCGAGAGCAACGACAGCTACGGCTGAGGCAAGTCGGAGCCCGCCAATGAATGCCTCCTTCGCTGCGGCCATGAGCGCCTCGCCTTCTGGTCCGCCGAGCTCAACCGATAGGACGGTCGCCTCACCAAGTGTCTCCTTAGCTCTCACCAGGTAATCCGGTGGTACTGTCGTCGCCGCGCTCAATCTCGAACGGTAGACAGCAGCGGCGATGCTGCCGAGTACGGCGGTTCCCATTGCCGTGCCCAACTCGTTGGCAGTCTCAGAGACGGATGCGCCAGCGCCTGCACGCTCCGGGGGTACCGCAGCAATGATCCCATCGATCGACACGGTGAGAGCAGCACCGAGGCCAGCGCCGATGAGGACAATTGCGGTAGTGGCCAATGAAACCGAGCCGGAATCTGGTGCAATGACCATTAGTCCGAACCCGAGTGCGCCAGCGGCGAGGCCTATTGATATGACCGTGAACGCTCCAACTCGCGCTGAGGCGACAGGGGACAGGAGCATCGTCACGATCGACGCGATGACTGCAGGCATGAGTTGGATGCCGGCGCGCATTGGGGTCATGTCCAAGACCAGTTGCATGTACTGGGTGAGGAAGTACATCGAACCAGCGAACCCGAAGCAAGCGATCATGTTGCCGATCACAGCACTGCGGAAACGTGGCACCGAGAACAGCGAGATATCGATCATGGGATCCTCGGTGCTCCTCTGTCTGCGAATGAACATCGTTGCCGATACAACTCCGATAATCAGGGCCACGAGGACTGTCATCGAGAATCCTCGTTCGGCTGTGATCTTGATGGCGTAGACCGTGGGAAGCATCGCAGTCATCGACAGGCCGGCGCTCATGAGGTCGAATGGTCCGGGTGAGGGATCCTTCGACTCGGGAAGTATCAGCGGTGCGAGCACCAACAGGAGCGCCGTTGTCGGCGCGGCCATCAGGAAGATCGAGCCCCACCAGTAGTGCTCGAGCAGGAACCCTCCGACGACGGGTCCAACCGCTGAGCCGACAGCGAAGGTTGTGGCCCACACGGCGATTGCGAACTGTCGCTCCCTATCGTCGGTGAAGATGTTGCGAATGAGTGACAGCGTGGATGGCATCAGCGTCGCTCCTGCAACGCCGAGCAGTGCTCGTGCTGCAATCAGCATCTCCGCGCTGGTTGCGAATGCAGCAAAAATCGAAGCCAAACTGAATCCAGCGGCTCCGAGCATCAGCAGTTTGCGCCGTCCGATGCGGTCACCGAGTACGCCCATGGTGACGAGTAGTCCCGCAAGCACGAATGCGTAGATGTCGATGATCCATAGGAGTTGCGAACTGCTCGGGTCCAGCGAGGCGCTCAGCTTGGGAATCGCGAATCCGAGGATGGTGCCGTCCATTGAGATCAAAAGCACCGGAAGAATCAACACGGTTAGCGCGACCCAGCGGTTCGTGGTCACATGAGCCTCTCCGGCGGTCTGGGTCTCCATTGTTAGAACTATACCGGATAGTTTGTAAAGTTATGACGGAGTCTCTGTAAAGTCATGGTGCCGAAGCGGCTCAGGTATATCCACGCTCAGGTATATCCACGCTCAGTTATATCCACGCTCAGTTATATCCACTAAGTGTCTGTTCGAGGTGACCGATGCTCTCATTGAGCCCGCCAGGGCGAGATCGCTCCAGCCATACGTCCCTATATTGCCCAATGAGCCCACCGAGGTCGTCGCGGAGCCAGTCATCGTCAGGGCAGTTCATGTCGACCTCCCGCGCCATGCGAAGGGCGCCGTGGTGAGCCAGTCCTATGGCAACCGACAGTTCCTCCAGAAGAATTCGAGCGTCGACACATTCGGGTTGGGCACCTGCCAGGTCATCGATGGCCGACTCGAGTTCACCGATGGTATTGGCCAGCTTTGTGGGGTCTGTCCTTCCCCCGACGAGATGCATCTGGTGAGGGAACATCGCTGCGAAGAGCGGGCTGTCGTTGCGTGCGACTCGTCCGGTCTCCCCATCCAGCCTGCCGACCCGGTCCAGGACCCGTCCGATCACTCCGGCTGGATCCCTGTAGAGGAACTCGTTCGCGACGGTAGCGACATCGACCTCGGAGTTGGACTCAGCGCACCAACTCACCGCACCGCCATAGAGGGTGGGCAGGTCGCTGACCGATGGCGGTTGATTGTGGCCATTGTCGCCCCAGTCGGTCACCAGAAACCCTCCGGAGCCATGATCTCTTCCGGTTATTGCGGCGTCGGCCAGGTTGGACCTGGCATTGGCCCAGCGGCCGATGAACGAGTTCCAGGTGGACGTTCCGGGCGACACCCAGAAGGGAACATCTGACTCGGCAAAGGCCACGCGGGATTCGAAGTCCGTTGGGGAGTTCATGTCTATGTCCAGTTCATCGAGGATGGACAGGACCGAGGTCGGCAACTCCGGCGTGAGTGCGTCCGGCGCGTCATAGTTCCATACGAGTGCGGTGATGCCGCCGCTCTCGGATCCTGCCTCGGGGAGGTCTGCCATCCGGGCAGGATCGGCAGCGATCACGTCGCCCCAGAACAGCACGGAAGCACCGTCGTTGAGCAGCGGTTGAGCAATCCTGTTCAGGTGTTCCACATATACGCCCACGATTCCGATCTGATCCGCCCGAGCGGCGCTCTCTCCGCGGCCCAATTCGAAGGTCTCGTCACAGCCGATGTTGACGGTCTCGGAACGAAGCAACGCCATCTGCTCTCGTACCAGGCCGACGACGAAGTCAGCGTTCTGCTCGGTGGGGGCCAGCACAGTAGGAAGCACTGTGAAGCCGGCAGACACCTGCGCCCCGTCGGGTGAATCGGCCATCATCTTGTACCGCTCGTGTGCCAGCCACTTGCCCATGTGGCCGAAACAGTTCTGGTTGGCGGCCAACTCGATGCCGTTGCGGGCGCAGAGTTTATCCAGCCATTCGAGATCATCGGCTGTGATAGGCGAGCAGCCCGACCAGACATCCTCATGTCCTTCATATGCGAAGGTGTGCTCTATGTAGAGCTGCAGATGGTTGTATCGGGCAACGCTGAGTATTGAGACCTGGCGTTCAAGTGAGGCTCGGGTGGGGACCCGGTCACGACTGACGTCGAGCATGAAACCGCGAACGGGAATATCTGGCCAGTCCCGAATGTGAACGAGCGGCATGTCGCCAACCTCTCCGGTGTCACCAGCCTCTTCGGAATCGCTGGCGCGGTCTACGCCGAGTTGTTGCAATGTCAGCTGGCCATAGCGTCGCCCGGCTTCATCGGCATAGGTGAAACGGCCGCGATCTTCTGAGAGTTCGATCTCATATCCCTGAGGGGGTAGTGATGGATCCACTCCCTCGATAATCACCCCCGTGAAGTGCCCGGTTGGGGAAACATCCATGACGCGAGGTACTGGAAACACCATGGGGTTGGATTCATCGACACCGCTTGGGACTGTCAACTCAATACGGTTGTCGTGAGTGGTCACGGCTTCACCCGTACTCGTTCGACCATGTCATCGACATAGATCCTGACGCTTGTCCCCAGATTTCTGTTGACCTCGAAAAACCACTGCATCCTCATGCCATCGAGGTAGGCGACCAGAGTCGAGACCTCGTGGGGGACGTCGATGTCGGGCCGAATCTCGCCGGCTTCGATTCCCTGTTCAAAGGTGGTGATGAGCCACCGGTTGAGCACCTTGTATAACCGTACGAAGAAGTCCCGCAGTGGTGAGGGGCTATCTAGAGCCTCGGCGCTGAGCGCCACTTCGAGACCCATGTGATAGGGCTCGTGCTCCATAACCTGGCCCCAGTCGCCGAACGATCTGAGCGCTTCGAGCCCTTCCTTGTCGAGCAGTCCCTCGAACATCTCGGCCTGGTGCTCGGTCGACTTGGTGAGCACGGCGGTGAGAAGTTCTCGCTTGGTGGGAAAGTGGTGAAGGACTCCAGCATCGGTGATTCCGACCTGTCTGGCGACTTCGGCGATTGTCGTTCGACGGTACCCCTTGACGCTGAAGAGACGCTTTGCCTCCTCAAGGATCTCCTCCGAGGTCTCATCTGCTTGTCGTCTCGTGCGAGTTCTGCGGCCGGTCCTGGCTTCCCGTGAGGTGGCTCCAGGTGTGTCCGTCATGTCTGTTCTCCAGTCATGGCCTTGGTGTCCGGGATGGAAGCCCCATCAAATCACCCATCCACAAGTCACCTAGTTCGCACTAGGAGAGCGGCTCTGGCAGGTTGGCTGTGTCTTGAGCCTGCACAAGGCCACCAGAACCACCCCAAGAGAGTGAGAACTGAACGGGTTCTTGATCTCGAAGGCGAGTTGCTCGCCTCAAGTGATGATCCGGTCAAGCTTGCTGAGCGGGTCCGCGACGATGGTTCCTTGAGCGATTTCGTCGAAGGCGTCACGATCGGCAACGCCTTTGAGTCTAGAACCCACAATCCGCTCAAACCTAGGGTGGTTCAATGTCGGGCATTGCTGATCAGATCACCCAACTGGGTGCATTTGCTCATGTGCATTGAGCGCCGTTCGGGGTGTCGGTGGACAGGGCGCCGATAGGCTGAACCCGTGGCTCCACAGTCAGGGAAAGGCCTGACGGAGGCGGTGTGCACGACAACCATCCCTCCTCAGTTCTTCGAAGCCCTGGTACGTGACAATTCGGACATGATCTCGGTCATCGACATGGCCGGTCGTTTCGTATTCATCAGCGAGGCGG
>CAUJEC010000068.1 GCA_963169245.1 Actinomycetota bacterium | reverse complement strand
GGTGGTGCTTCCGCCCGCCACCGTGAAGTCGTCGGGTACCGGAATGTCCTCAGGCCATTCCTTCGGGATCTTGTTCGTGGAGCTGAAGGTGCCGTCGTCGGTCTTTATGTCGACTCCGTCGTCCTTGATGTCGACATCGGCTTTTCCACCGGACTCGGACTCGACGAGTTTCTCAGATACCTTCTCGCCGGCCTTCTCGGCGACCTTGGAGCATGCCGGCGCCAGAACCAACGTCGCTGCTACGGCCACTGAAATGAGCGAAACCTTCCGAACCATTATCGGGAGCCCCCTTGTAAATTCGCTGAGCCGTTGCGCCCATCGCGCGAACAGCACGACGAGTCTAGGTCCCGTCCCCGCAGAACTGACCAACCATGCGGCGGACTCGGCCAGATGGCCTCCGAAGCCAGCTCCGGATATCGCACCAACGAGCCCCCTTCCTTCCAGCGTTGTTCAAGGCCCACCACATTATATTAGGGTTACCTAACAGCCTTAGATCGGGAAACCAATGGTATGCACATCAGTTGCCAAACAACTCATCACTCTCGCTCACGTCATCGAGGACGTCGGCCTGAAGGTCACGATGACCGTTGGCGGAGTTCCCAGCCCCCAGGGCGGCGCTCGTGAGCCCATCCCAACGGAGACATCTACCTGGACCGATCCCGCCCTGGTGGATCCGTGCGCCATGAGGATGGTCCTTATGAGTCTTCGATCCCGAGGTGATCGTCTTGATGATGTGGTGGCCCTCGAACTCGATGGCCCCATCATCGACACGGGAGGAGGTCTCTTTCTCCACACTCCAACCTGCCATCGCCGTAACCACGATGCCGACGAGAACGACGGTGTGTCGGTCGATTCGGCTCCCCCTGGCCAGCACTGGTGGTTCGCCACGACACTTGCTCCTCGTCTGGTGCTCGATGTGCTTCAGGCGTGCGAGTCAGGGCCTGAGCAGGACGCGGTCAATGCGAGGCTGAGTATCGACTCGGAACTCCAGACCTGCGCCGTGTCCATCTTCGCGAATACAGATGGATTTGAGGCAGAAGTTGAGCGAGTTGCCCAGTGGTGTTTCAGGCAATGCGTGGTCGACGAGTTGATCACTCCCACCGCAACCGCGTGGGTACTGGGCATGGCGGGCTCCGAACACGGGCCACAGACGCTGAGGAAGTCGGACACGCGCTAGACATGGACGATGTCAACAGAGTTGGTCATCTTCGACTGTGACGGAGTCATGGTCGACAGTGAGCGCCTGACCATCGAGGTCGAATCGAGGTTGATAACAGCTCTTGGCTGGCCATTGGCTCCCGGCGAGGTTGCCGAGCGATTCCTGGGGCGTTCGGATTCCTACATGGTCACCGAGATCGAGGCTGTGATTGGTCGCGCCATTCCTGAGTGGCGATCTGAATATGAGTGCGAGTTGCGGCGAGCGTTCACTCGTGAGTTGAAGCCTGTCGACGGAGTCCCCGATCTTCTCGAAACATTGGACGTCCAGACATGTATCGCGTCGAGTGGAACCCACGAGAAGATGGCTCTCACGCTTGGCCTGACTGGGCTGTGGGATCATTTCGATGGACGAATTTTTAGTGTGAACGAAGTTGGTCGCGGCAAACCGGCACCGGATCTATTCCTTCACGCAGCAGCCTCGATGGAAGCCGCTCCAGACCGCTGCCTTGTCATCGAGGACAGCCCATCCGGCATCGAAGCTGCCCTTGCAGCTGACATGCGGTGCGTCGCCTACGCAGGTGGGCTCATTCCGATGGAGCGCCTCGAACGGTTCGGAGTACCGATAATCCACGACATGCGACACGTCATTGAATTCACGTGACCAGGGCGGGAGCCGCTGCGGAATTACTGGTTGACAATCCATTGATCTGGAGTCATTGTACAACCTAATGGTTGTACATCGTCACTCCGCTGACGACCTCACAGAGGCCGAGGTCGACCGGATCTTCAGAGCATTTGCGGATGGCACCCGCAGAGACATCCTCTGGCGGACCATGACGAGCGAGGTCTCGATCAGTGGTCTCGCCAACTCCTACGACATGAGTTTTGCTGCGGTGCAGAAGCACGTCGCCGTCATGGAGGCTGCCGGGCTGGTGACCAAGCATTCCCGGGGACGCCAACGACTCGTCCGGGCCAATCCCGAGACGCTCGCCAGAACCCAAAGCCTTCTCGCCCGCTATGAATCCCTGTGGCGAAGGCGGATCGAGCGACTCGACGCTCTTCTCGCCGACGATGCCGAATAGTGACGCCGAACAGCGCCATCGAAAACTCCGACAACTGACACCAACAATCCTCAAGGAGTCATGATGCCCATCACCGAGGTCACTTCTGACTCGACCACACTCACGATGACTGTCACTGCCGAATTCGACGCTCCGGTCGAGCGACTCTGGCATGCGTACACGGATCCTCGCCAGATCGAGAAGTTCTGGGGACCACCTACCTATCCTGCGACGTTCTACCAGCACGACGTTTTCCCGGGCGGACTGAGCAAGTACGCGATGACGGGGCCCGAAGGCGATGTGTCCCGCGGCTATTGGGAGTGGATCGACATCAAGGCTCCACATTCTTTCGTTGTGATCGACGGATTCGCCCTCGATGACGGTTCACCCAATAGCGACATGCCATCGATGCGCATGGAGTTCAGCTTCGAGTCAATCGATGCTGGTTCAAGGGTGACGACCACGACCTACTTCGGTTCGGCCGAAGAACTCGAACAACTGCTGGCCATGGGAATGGACGAGGGCATGCGCGCGGCCATGGGCCAGATCGACGAGATTCTGGCCGACCTGACCAGCTTCGCTGCGGGCATCGCCACCGAAGTGCAGATACTCACCGACACCCGGGTACGTATCAGTCGTGTGATCAGAGGAAGCATCGAAGCGGTCTGGGCAGCGTTCAACGAACCCGACCTACTCAAGAAGTGGCAGTTGGGACCTGATGGATGGACGATGCCGGTATGTGAAGTCGGATCCAGGGTCGGCGACACCTACCGCACCGAGTGGGCCCAACCGGATGGCTCTGGACGATTCGGCTTCACCGGGGAGATTCTGGAGATTTCGCCACCGAGCCGCCTTGTTACAACGGAGGCGATGATCGGCATGGAGGATACGAAGGTGATCAACGAGTTGACCCTGACCCAGGCCGAAGGTGGGACTCTGGCCTCCTACTTGATCACCTATCCGAGCCTGGAACTCCGCGACACGATTCTTGCGACCGGCATGACCGACGGAATGGAATCCAGCTATGCCCGTATGGAAGCAGTAGTGCTGGGTTGAGAATCAGGCGCCACGCCGTGAGCGAGATGCCAATTAGTTGGTTGCTGTAATCGCGAGCACCCCGCGATTACAGCAACCAACTAACGGCGACGGTTCAGTCGAAGTCGAAGATCTCCTCGAGGAAGTTCTTCCGCTTGCGCTTGCGGTGCGAGTCGTAGCGTCTGTCATCGTGGCGACGATCGTCGTAGTACCGGTCATCTGATCGTGGCTGGTCGTATCGGTCGTCCCGCGGCCTCTCATCGTCGCGAGGTCGATCATCACGCCGATGTTGTTGGACCGGAACTGGCTGAGCGGATGTGAAAGTGCTTGATGCGCGATCAAGAATCTTGTCGAGCTCTCCCCGGTCGAGCCATACACCTCGACACTCGGGGCAGTAGTCGATCTCCACTCCATCACGGGATGACAGAGCGAGCGTTGTTCCGTCCACAGGGCACTTCATGTCGATCAGGCTAACGCCGTGTCTTGGGGCTTCCCTGTGCGTTCCCGCCTGCCCATGTGCGTACCTTCAGACTCACCCCGACTTCCCCCCACGGACAGCACGTCAGCCGGCGCGGTCGATCGCTCGGGCGTGAAGGCAACGAGCAGCGCTTCAACGTGCAAGAGTGGCGGAATGGCTCAAAGGGTTAATGCATTCACCGACGATGCTCTCGGCGATCTCGACGCCGTTGGAGTTGCCGAGGCCATCAGGGCCGGGGACCTGAATCCCGTCGAAGCCACCGAGGCTGCTATCGCTCGGGTCGAGGCCGTCAATCCGACACTCAACGGCGTCGCACATGAGGATTTCGAACGTGCTCGATCACAGGCGAGCGCCACTCATCCCCACCAGGACCAACCCTTCGCCGGAGTCCCGTCGTTCATCAAGGACAACAACGATGTCGCCGGAATGCCGACCCGCAGCGGCTCGGAAGGTATCGAGGCCCATCCCGCCCGCAGCAGTTTCCCGTCGGCCAAGCAGTTCATGGCACAGGGATATGTGATCCTCGGAAAGACAACGCTTCCGGAGTTCGGACTCTCAGCCAGCACCGAGTTCCCCAACGACCCACCGACCCGCAACCCATGGAACACCGACTACTCCGCTGGCGCCTCATCTGGTGGTTCGGCCGCGCTCGTGGCATCAGGGGCCGTGCCCATCGCCCACGCCAACGACGGTGGTGGATCGATCCGGATACCTGCCGCAGCCAATGGACTCGTCGGATTGAAACTCACCCGGGCACGCACCTTGGACCAACCAGGCGCTCGGCTCCTTCCGATCAACCTCGTCTCAGAAGGTGTTGTGTCCAGAACCGTCCGTGACACCGCTCACCATCTCGCGGCGATGGAACGGAGCTACCACAAGCGCGGGCTCCCGGCCGTTGGCCTGGTACGTGGGGCAAGTCGCCGACGTCTTCGCGTCGGCCTTGCCTCTCAGTCCCCGGCGGGCTATCCGGTTGATGCCGAGACGCTGACCGACCTGCATGCAACAGCAGATCTGGTCTCATCCCTCGGCCACCAGGTCGTTACCGTCGAGCTTCCGTCCGGGCCGCATTTCGAACCTGATTTCGTCCTCTACTGGGGCCTCCTGGCAAAGGTCCTCTCAACAGTGACGGCGTTGGTGCACAAGAATCAGTTCGACCCGGAGAAGTTGAGTCCAGTTACGCTCGGGCTGGCCAAGAACTGGCGGGAACACTGGGGCAGAACCCCATTCGCGATCCGCCGTCTGCGCGCCACAAGGGCGGCGTATGAAGCGATGTTCAACGATCTCGACGTCGTTCTGAGTCCGACTCTCAACCATCGGGTTCCGAAGATCGGCCACCTCGACCCGAGCCTACCCTTCGATCAGGTGATCGCACGCCTGACCCGATATGTGGGGTTCACCCCAGTCAACAATGTCACGGGAGGGCCGGGAATATCGCTACCCACACCGGTTGGGACCGATGGCCTACCGGGCTCGATCCATTTCTCTGCAGCGTGGGGGAATGAGGCCACGCTGTTGCACATGGCGTACGAGCTCGAGGAAGCTCGCCCGTTCGCACGGATCACCGACGCGGACGCTGTCTGACCCAAGCGATTGACCGCGGATCTAGTCCCCCGACCCCTGATAGAGCGGTGCGAACACCGGCTCGGTGGCGGCACAACGCTGGGTCACCTTGTGATCAGGTGAGAGGAAGTTGGTGACCAAGTCATAGGCTGTCGGGTCGAACACGATCGAGAGGTGATCGGCACGATCGATCGCACAGACGTCCTGAAGGGTCATGTTCGTGACCTGCGGATCGTCGATGAATCCAGCCTTGTAGGACACGACGATGTTGTCCCACTCGGTTGCGAGCATCAGGTACTTCACGCCGGGCTGCGTCGGTCCACTGAAGTTCTCACCCGGTTGCGGGCTCTCCGTGTTCAACTCGTTCAAGAAGGTTGACCCTGCAAGAATCTGTTCACAGGCACCGCATCCGTTGTAGACAAAGTTGTTCAGGTAGTCCACGAAGAACGGGATCGCCCGTAGTTCATATGCGTAGCCACCGAGTTCTGCTCCGTAACTCGCTGGAGCAACACCGATGAAGTTGGCAACCTTGGGTGTACCGTCGGCATTGGTCGACGGTCCGAATCGCATCCACCAACGGGGCATCACCGACCCTTCTGAGTGGCCCACGACATCGACCTGTCGAGCGCCGGTCTCAGCCAGAACCTCATCCACGAAGGGGCCGAACTCATCAAGCGATGATCGTCGGATGTCGGCAAACCCAGCGAATATGGACCCCTCCGCCTCGCCGTAGTTAAGCGCGTAGACGCAGTAGCCCTGATTGGCGAGGAAGGGTGAGAGGCCGTTCATGTTGTCGGCCATGTTCCCCATGAACCCGTGTAGAAGGATGACGGGCCTTGGGTGCTCAGCGCTGGGCTTGCACGGGACGTTCGCCCCTGCGGGTGGACCGTAGAGATCCTTCATCGCTGTAAGCAGCCCCTCACCGAAGTCTGCCGGCACTCGGTACTTCTCACCCGGGCCGGGGGCCGGCGCGCACCCTGCCAGCAGGGTCGCAGTCAGCATTGCGGCGATCAATCCGCACAGCACTCTCCAACTGGCTGATCGCTCTCTCCAACTCGGTTGCCATGCTCTCAAGGTCGCTGGTCGCGCTATGGACCTAGCCGATCGTCCAAACACCTGCTTCACAGTTCAAACCCCCTGAAATCAGCATCGCCGTTGATATCGCCGCCCGGCGCCCGCCAGCGGTGCTCTCGCCCGCCACCGCCAACGACGATGAGCGCTCTGACGACTGTACGCTCCTCAATGACCGAAGTCACACCTGTTCCATTGACTCGCCACAGGCGTCATCAGGTGGCCCATGACCGTCGCGCACTACGGTACGCCGATGCGCGTGCTCCTTTCCCGAATCTGGCTCTTCCTCTGGCGGTGGAAGGTCGTGAACAACGATCCGTTGCCAGCCAAGGCCGTGGTGATCGCAGCGCCCCATACGAGCAACTGGGACTTCC
>CAUJEC010000067.1 GCA_963169245.1 Actinomycetota bacterium | reverse complement strand
GCCTGAAGACCAACTGAAGTGTCCACCTCAACCGCTTGGGGCCATGGAACGAACGCTGCTGATATTTTGGATGCGATCTCTGTACCGGCGTCCGAGGGGTCGATGCCGATCTCGCTCCGATGCCGTATCCGCTGAGCGACGAGATCCTCAGGAGCCACGCAGCGCAACTCGATGAGATCACTCCGAGTCGAGCCTGCGAGTTCTCTCGCTTTGACCCTGTCGATCTCGCTGGACCATGAGGCATCGAGGATCGCACAGCGGCCCATTCGAAGGGCAGACTCCGCTCTCCTCAGTGCCTCGTCGTAAGTGGTGGCCTTGGCCTCGGGTGTATACAACCCCTCTCCAAACGGAGCTCGGGCAGACTGATCCCGGGGGATCTGAGCGAGATCCTTGCGTACCTCGTCACTGCGGATGATCACTGCCCCTGTCGCCTCCGCCATCGCCTGTGACAGCGTTGATTTCCCAGTGCCGGGTGACCCGCCGACAATCACGAGCCTGACACGAGCGGCATCCAGATGAGACCTTGAGATCTCAAGTAGCCCTCTAGCGGTCTCAAGGGCTCCGGTGTCACCTTGGCCGGCTCGGATTGCTGAGACCTTCGCTCTGACCTGGGCCCTGTAGGCGATGTAGTGATGCTCAAGGGTTGGCGGCCAATCATCGCCGCTCGAGTGCATATAAGCGGTCATGAATCGTTGGGCTAGGTCTCCGCGCCCGATTCGTTCCAGATCCATGGCGAGGAATGCGACATCAGCGAGAACATCGCCGAGGCGCAAGTCGTCGTCGAACTCGAGACAGTCAAGGACCTGGGGTGTCTCATCCGGGAAGAAGATGTCGTCGGTGAGGAGGTCTCCGTGCCCGTCGCATGCCTTGCCTGCGGCAATCCGCGAATCGAACAGCTCGCGACGTCCACCGAGGTAGCGTCGCGCAAGCGAGTCGATGGTCTCGATTGTTGCGCTGTCCAATCCGCCACCTGCGAGGCCGAGTAGAGCCGATGTGTTGATGGTCCAAAGCCGGTCGAGAGAATCCGCCGCCGCTGCCTCATCCGCTTGGGGGCTTCGCATGGCCTGGGAGTGGAACTGAACGAGAACCTCCACCAGGGAGTTGAGAAGGCCCTCGACCGGCTCACCCCTGGAGATCAGGGTGGAGAGCCTGCGCTCCGATGGCATTCGACGCATGACAACAAGGTGGTCACATGGCGCCCCTGACTGATCGAACACATCGGCGACACCCATGTATGCGTCGGGTGACAGTCGACGGTTCAGGTCGACCTCGCGATGAGAAATCGCCTTACGTTGAGCTCTTTCCCGAAAATCCACAAAGCCAAGATCTATCGACTTCTTCAGCTTGTAGACCCGATCACCAACGAAGAACACGACACTCGAATGTGTCTCGATTGCGGCGGGGTCATAGCCGCCGTCTCCTGCGGAAGGGCTCGTTCGATCCATCGTGTCTCCAGATTACGATGACAGCCGACGAGGCCACCTCGAGGACCTGCCATTGGATCACTCGATCCAAATCCAGCGTCGATGACCACTACGATACTTTCGGTCGAAAGCAGATCAGGGAGTCGGCATGAACAAGCGCACTGGCAAGACCGTGTTTGCTTCGGTGGCGGTCGTGACTACGTTGCTCGTTGGGTGTTCGAATGACAACAACGCCGAGAGAGATGTGGATCGTTCCTCATCCACCACGAACGCCGCAACGGGTACCCAGTCCACAGCCGCCAACTCTGGCACCGGAGGAGTCGGTTCTCAGGAGGGGTCGAAAACAGTCGACGCGGCCCGGGCAGTTGAGATCGCACTGGCGGAGGCTCCCGGCACTGTGGTTGTCGAGATCGATCAACACGAGGACAAGTCAACTCCACAATGGGAGATCGTGGTGCTGGACGCCGGCAAGGGCATCGAATTCCGAATCGACATGGCGACCGGCGACGTGATCTCCCGCGAATCCGAGGGCCTGGACCCCGAAGCGCAGCAGGCCCCCGCAGTCTCGGCTCAGAAGATGATCGGCCTCGCACTCGCTGCTACGCCGGGTGAACTCCTCGAAGCCGACCTGAGCACAAAGGGAGGGTCGATCGTGTGGGATGTCGAGATCCGCGCAGAAGATGGTGTCAGGCACGAGCTGCACATCGACGCCGGCACCGGAGAGATCCTCCGAACTGCAGTTGACTGATCGCCACCGTTTCGCTGCGGATTCAATTCTGGCCGAGCTATTCGATTCGATCCGCCGGAAATGGGTGGGGATCCCACAGGACTGGCGCACCCTGATCGTGCTCGTGTCGGGCGCGATCATCGTGGTCGCAGCGATGGCGATGCTCATAGCGAAACTGACCGACGACGTGCTCGGAGCAGAGGGGATCACCAAACTCGACCCCCACGCGACCGCCTGGATGCTCGACCACCGCACGCCCACTCGAACGACCATCGCCCGGGCAGTTACACGGCTCGCCAACCCGGGCGGAGTCATCGCAGTGGTGCTGGCGTCGATAACAGCATTCACTCTGATGAGACATGTACGGCTGGGAGTGTTCATGGTTCTCTCGACCGTTGGCGCAGCGCTTGTCACTGCAACTGCCAAACTCGTGGTCGGCCGTGAACGTCCACCCTCGACCATCTGGCTCGTCGAGGCAACGGGCGCATCGTTTCCGTCCGGTCACGCCACACAGGGCGTCGCCTGTTGGGTGGCCTTGTCGTCCACAATCGTGTTGTTGGTCAAGGGCAGGGCGCTACGCGTGACCATCACATTCGCAGGAGCGGCCCTTGCGGGAGCGATCGGAGTGTCCCGTATCTATCTGGGTGTCCATTGGATGTCAGATGTGGTCTGTGGATGGGCTGTCGCGTCACTGTGGCTGGTGACGCTGCTCCTCATTGGGTGGGCCGGTCCACGAATCTGGAACGAAGGTCGTTGACCTGTCGACCTGTGGACCCGAAGAGATCCCACACAGACCCATGGTTCGCTGGTTTTGTTCTGACGCGGTGCAGACACAGCGATGACGCGGAAGCCTAAGAATTCTGATACGAACCTGCTCGTAGAGGTTTCGTATCCAGACCGCCTCAGAGTCCATCAGGAGATGCGTTGAAGACAGTCGGGGTTCCCAGAGAACTGAAGTTGGAGGAGCATAGGGTCGGGGTGACCCCCGATGGTGTGGCCGAGCTCGTCCATGCCGGTGCACGGGTGATCGTCGAGGCTGGAGCGGGGATAGGAGCAGCGATCATCGACGAGGAGTACCGCAGCGCCGGCGCAGAGATTGTGCCCGACCCGGTTCAGGTCTGGGAGCGAGCTGACATTGTGGCGAAGGTCAAGGAACCACAGCAGACCGAGGCCCAGTACATGCGCGCCGGGCAGGTGCTCTTCACCTACCTGCACCTGGCGGCATATCCCGAGGTTGGGAGTTGGCTGTGTGATCGGCGAGTGAGCGCGATCGGCTACGAGACGGTGCAGACCGAGACAGGCGCACTCCCGTTGCTCGCTCCCATGAGCGAGGTCGCTGGGAGGATGGCTCCCCAGATCGGAGCGCACCATCTGGAACGGACCAACGGTGGACGTGGAGTTCTGCTGAGCGGCGCTCCAGGTGTGAGCCCGGGAAAGGTCGTGGTTCTCGGCGCTGGGAACGTCGGATGGAACGCGGCTGTGATCGCTGCCGGTATGGGGGCCCAGGTTCTGGTACTCGACCGTGACCTCGATCGCCTGCGTTGGGTCGATCAGTTCAACCTTGGGCGGATCACAACCCTCGCCTCGAACCGGTCACGGATCGCCAGAGCAGTTGCGGAGGCTGACCTGGTGATCGGAGCGGTTCTGGTTGCAGGTGGAAGAGCGCCAACGCTGGTGAGCGAGGCGATGGTCATGGACATGCGCCCCGGCGCGGTCATCGTCGATGTGGCTGTTGATCAGGGTGGATGTGTGGCGACCACTCGGGAGACAAATCATGACGAACCCACCTATCGGCTTCATGAGGTGATCCATTACGCCGTCGGCAACATCCCCGGAGCGGTACCCCGCACCTCCACCTACGCCTTGGCCAATGCCACCCTGCCGTATCTGCTGGCATTGGCGACGGCGGATGACCCGCTCGACGCGTGCCGAAGCGATCCATCGTTGGGTCGTGGGCTCAACGTCCATGACGGCCATGTCATGCATCCGGCAGTCGCCGAGGCGCTCGGTGTGGAGTGTCGTCCTTTCGAGTGATCATGAGTCGAGGCGGTCCGGTCGGGCAGGGTCGAAGTCAGACACGATCCGTACGGTGCGAGTCGTGAGATCTCAGACCCGGCTCTGCAACTCGTCGGAAATCAGTCCCAGGTGATCCAGATCCGAGAGATCCAGAACCTGGAGATAGACGCGAGTCGCGCCAATCTCTGCAAATGAGCTGAGCCGGGATAGGGCTTCATCGGCAGTTCCGGCGACGCCGTTGTGTCGAAGTTCGGAGACCTCCCGACCAATGGCTGCAGCACGACGCTCGAGTTCTCTTTCGGTCGAGCCCACACAGACGACTTGTGCTGCCGAGAAGGTCATAGTGCCGGGATCTCTTCCAAGCTGTGCACATACTTCGGCGACTCGTTGGAACTGTGCTCGCGTTGTCTCGACATCACTGAATGGAACGTTGAACTCATCAGCGAAATGCGCCGCAAGCTCGGGCGTACGCCGCTCACCCAACCCGCCGATGATGATCGGTGGATGAGGCCGCTGTTGAGGTTTGGGCAGAGCGACTGACTCAGCGACCGTGTTGTGGACACCCTCAAAGCTGAAGCGCTCACCCGGCGCGGTACCCCAGAGTCCAGCGATGATCTGCAGCGACTCCTCGAGCCGGTCGAATCGCTCGGTGACCGAGGGGAACGGGATCCCGAACTGGCGGTGCTCGTCCTCGTACCAACCAGCACCGAGTCCGAACTCGACCCTGCCATTGCTCATCGCATCGACGGTCGCGACGGTGACCGCAAGCGGACCGGCGTACCGGAACGTGTTTGCGGTCAGAAGCGTTCCCAGTCGAATGGTTGTGGTGTCACGAGCCAGACCGGCGAGCGTGATCCAGGCATCGGTGGACCCCGGGCCGGGTTCGCCACCCATGTGCAGGTAGTGGTCGGACCGAAAGAAGGCGTCGAAACCCAGCCGCTCGGCCTCGAGAGCCACCGCCAGCAGATCCTCATATGTTGCGCCCTGCTGTGGCTCAGTGAAGATACGCAGATCCATGGTTCGAAGCTATCCCCAGAGGACCAGTATCGGGTTCAATATCCGACCTCGAGGTCAACAACCCCCAGAAGTGGCTCCCCGGAGGCGAATCGTCGAACGTTCTCGATCACCCGCTTCGAGAACGTAGCAACCGACATCTCCGGAGTGTTTGCCGAGTGCGGAGTGATGATGCAGTTGTCCATCGTCCAAAGCGGATGGTCCCCGGGGAGCGGCTCAGGGTCGGTGACATCGAGCGCTGCCCCTCCAATCTGGTTGTTCTTCAGTGCCTCGACCAGATCGCTGGTCACAATGTGGGGACCTCTCGCCACGTTGATGATCCACGCGTGCTCGGGGAGTTCGGCCAGCCTGTGCCCGTCGATGACTCCGATGGTGTCAGGCGTCAGAGCGAGGTTGAGGAACAAGACGTCTGTCGTTGGCAGCACCTGACTCAGGTCGTCGAGCGTGCCCGTGAAGTCCGCTCCGTCATAGGGGAGTGACTGACGTCGGAGAACACTCACATGGCATCCGAATGGCTGGAGAAGGCGAACGAGCGAGTCGGTCAATCCTCCGGCACCGAGGATCGTCACCCGAGCACCGAAGAGGCTCCGGCCAGCGGGCCTGGTCCATTCCGTCAGGCGGGAGAAATGAGAGATCTGACGTAGACCGCCAAGAGCAAGACCAAGCGCGTGCTCGGCGACCGGGTCTCCGTAGGCCCCTTTCGCGCTGGTCCAAACCCGATTCTCATCGAGAGCGTCGAGGAGCTTGTCCACCCCGGCGAAGGGCAACTGCACCCATTTCAGGTCGGGGTTGATCTCGAGTGCTCGTTTGAGTCCTTCTGCGTCCCCGGGGTCCGCCCAGATGAGCGCATCTGCACCGACGAGATCGGCGAGCACACCCCCTGCTTCGATGATTGCATCGCCTAGATATGCCCGAACTCCGTCGGGTGCAACTGCAATGCGCGGGGGAGCGACACTGTCGCTATCGAGGGTCATGGGGTAAACGCTAGTGGTCGGGACCAGGAGCCCAGGAGCGTCGGTTGCCCACCGAGTCCTATAGCAATGCAATAGATGATTCTGGTCCGGGTCCGTGGGTATGGTGGAAACGCATCACATATCCGAACGAAAGGTTCCGTCAATGGGAACTACTGACTCCACCGCCTCCATTGGATTGAGAGACTTCTTCGACCTCGCGCCAAGTGTTGTGATGAGAGATCCGCTGGCCGAGTTCCTGGGCGCTGCTGACGGTGGACTGATGGAGTATCGATACGCCGACGCTGTGAAATTCGCCGGCCACTCGTGCCCGACTGTTGCCGGGTCGTTCCTGATGGTCCTTAACTCACTTCGAGCGCTCTACGACGACGACACGCCGGTGCGCGGCGAGGTCCAGGTGGCCATGGCGGACTCGCGTGATGCCGGAACCACCGGTGTGATGGCAACCGTCGCCCAACTCGTCACGGGAGCGGCTCCGGAAACCGGGTTCGGCGGAATAGGAGGGCGCTTCAACCGCAAGGATCTGCTTGGGTATGACGCGTCAGTTGCGGGTGTGTTGGGGCTTCGCCGCCTTGATACCGGCGAGGGTGTCCAAGCAAGCCTCGACACCTCCATTGTTCCGATTGACCCGGAGATGCAGACACTGTTCCCGAGAGCGGCGAGTGGGATGGGCACACCCGATGAATGCCGGCGATTCGGAGAACTCTGGCAGGACCGGGTGCGTTACATGCTTGTCGAGGTCCCCAACGATCCCCGTCTGGTTCAGATCGCCCCCTGGGCTTGATGCGAACTGCACCAATGCATCGTGTAACGATGTTCGCAACTGGGGATGCGATCAGACCGAGAACCTCCACATGGGAAGAACTCGCAAACTCGCAGTGGTTGTTCTGCTTGGCTCCTCGGTGACCATATTCGCCGGTTGCAGCAGTGGAAGCTCAGGGGCAGCTGGCACGCCCGACGATGACGTCGCTCTGGCCCGGACAGCCCGATCCGATTCTGCAGCAGAGAGACCACGAGATGCCGACTTCGGCGGAGTGGACACGACTGTCGCTCCCACGACAACTCGAATGACTCTCGTGGTGACTGCTCGGCTGCTAACGACCTGATCACCGTCACCAACTTCGATGACGGCTCGCATCTGCTCATGGACGGTGGCCTGGTGACCGATGCTGTGGGTTCTTGGGGCAACGGATCGATTGCCTACTCGGTATCGGGTAACACGCTGGTGATCAGCGTCGATACTCCAGAGGTGGGCCCCGTAAGCCAGACCTACACGCGGGTCGGCTGACGCCGGCAAGGCTCGCCTCGCCCCAGAACTGACCGGTGGAATCGACTCGACCCAGCTCTCAGTATGTGGCGTTTTACATATTGGGAACAGTTCGCAAACGTCATAATCTGGTAGCCGCTATTGAATGTGGTTCAGCCCATCGTGGAAGCCTCACGCATCGGCTATCGGATTTGGACAGGAGTGGGTCAGTGTAAAGTGGATCGCCACAACGATGGAGTCGCGTGATCGGCCTTCTGGGCGCTGGGGCAATGGTGATGTCGACTGCGCTGGCAGCGTGTACACCACAGGCACTCTCGGACATGGCGACTCTGATGCCTGCTGACCCAGCGGTGTCCTTTGCTGCGCACGGCTCAAAGGTTCTCGCGTCTTCGCAGATCGAGGTCGACTCGGTCGTCTTCCCGGTTACAGCCAGCGAGAACCCACGTATCCCCATCGCCCTGCAGGCGACCAACGGTGACATTGTTGCCATCGCGTCTGTTCGGATGGGCTCGATCGGCGATGCTGCTGCCAAGGAGTTCCGTGCGGCCATCAGTAGCGACGGTGGTAACACCTGGATCCACAGGTCGGTCAGTGGAGGGCCAATCACTGCAGGTTCGGACCCGTCTGGGGTCGTCGATCCAGCGACCGGCAGGATTCACCTGGTGGATACGAACCAGTACACGAGCGCGGATAATGGTCAGACTTGGTCGACCAGCCCGACCGTGATCCTGCCAAACGCTCAAGGTGTCAAGGGCACACCCAATGGCCCAGGTGCCGGCATAGCACTCACCAAGGGCGCTCACGCTGGACGGCTCGCGATCATGTGCCGGGTTTCGCTGCCCGACTCGGTGCGCAACCCACTCGGTCTGCCAGCGCAGTGGATCAACTGGTCGGACTCCACCAACTGTGTCCTCTACAGCGACGATGGCGGAGCGACTTGGACCACGAGCACGACCGTGCAGGGCAGCGTGGGCGAGGGCGCGGTCGTCGAACTCGCCGATGGCACGCTCTACATGAGTTCTCGGACCTACCTGTTCGACGGCCGTCGATCCGAGGCGTTCAGTTATGACGGCGGCCAGACCTGGACCGACATGCGTCGCTCCGTTCTTCCTGAACCCTTCTTCGGTGTCAACGGTGCGCTGACCAGGGTTCAGAGCGACGATGGTGGCGACGCTGTCGTCTACTCGAACATCCCGGAATGGGAGGCTCCGCTCGGCGATATTCCTGGCGTTCGCAAGGATCTGAGCCTCTATGTGTCGACTGACAGCGCTCAGAGCTGGCGTTTCGGCGCGGTTCTGCACAAGGGGCCGAGTGCCTACAGTTCACTCGTTCCCCTGACCTCATCTGAGGGTAAGGCCCAGGTAGGTATCCTCTATGAGGCGGTGGTTCAGGGCATCAATAGCGACCGCGGGGCCGGCGATCCGCCAGAGGGCATCCGGTTCGCCCGCGTCAACGTGGAGGACCTGCTCGGCTAGAACTGTCACGTCAGCCCGCAGGATCCGCTTGTGGGCAGTGATGTGACAGGGCCACGAGTGCCCAGAGGGGCGCAGGATGGAATACGTGGTGAGCTTCGACGAGGTCTCGACAGTCGGTCTCGAGTCATCCCCGGTCGCACACGCTCTGGCTGGTCTGAGGGCGAATGAGGCCCGCTACTTCAAGAACAACTACGACCATGTCTTTGTGACCAAGCCCGCGGCTGAGGCCAAGGTGACCATCGACTGGGTGAACAGGGTTCTGGTCGATGAACGTGACATTGTCATCGGCTCGACGCCGTTAGAGGCGACCGAGTTCAGTGTCGAGGGCATCCGTTGGGCCTATGTGTTCTATGAGAGCGGACTGTCTATAAACGTGCTCTACACGCTCGAAGAAGGCGGCAAACGAGCAGTTGGGTTCAAACTCTCAGAGGGGATGGATGTACCCGAGGAACTTGCCGATCGGTTCAAGTTCGCCAGACAGAAGTCCAAGCTCGCGGGAACGATCAGGGGTTCCTATTTCGTCATCAAAGGCGAGTACTGATCTAACGCCACGGCTGCACTAGACGCTGTAGGCCGGTCTCTACCGATCAGTTGCTACAGAGTCGCCCGAACGATCCGAACCAGCTTTGAAGCTGGATCGATTCGCAGGTCGGTTCCGGCGAGAACATCAACGGCTCGCTCCGCGCTGGCATATGTAAAACCGGACTCAATCATTGCAGAAACAACGTTATTTTCGTCGTCATAGTAGAGATGGACGCTGCCCCGCACGATAACTCCGAGGCAGAACTCGAACGCCTTAGCGAGCGGGTTGTTGTTCTCGCCGGCCAGGAACAGGTCGCTCAGGAAGAGGCCCGAGGGAAAGCGCGAGAGCCCTGCAGCGATCCTTGAGAAGACCTGCTCCGCCTGCGGTTGAGCGAAATAGTTCATCAGCCCCTCGGTGATGACCGCCGTTCCGCGATCTAGGTCGAGCGATTCGAGAACGTCAGCAATGCACTCTGATCCGTCCTCGGCCAGAACATCGACCGTGGTCACGCGGTGGGTTGTGCTCACAAGCCCAGCGCGTTCAAGCCGATCGGACTTGAGTCGCGCCATGTCAGTCAGGTCAGCTTCGACATATGTGATGCGTTCTCCGTAGTGGCGGGAGAACCGCAGGCCTCGTGGTGAAAGTCCACACGCCAGTTCGACCACCTGGGAGACGGAACCGTCCTCGATCGCATCGCGAAGGAGCGAGTCAATTGCCTGATGGCGAGCCAGGAGGAAGCCGTCAATCGTAGGAGCCCCGAAGGTGGACAGAATCGTCTGAGCCGGTGCGAGTCCGTAGAAGAGAGCACGCCCGGTTGAGGTGCCCAATGCTGGATCCGAAAGCCCATGATGCAGCCACGTCTGACCCGTGTAGTGGGCGGTCGGACTGATTCGTTCAGTTCCGCCGCTGCTGGAGCCCAGTCGGGTCATTGCTGCGCCGTATGGCAGTCAGGCGTGGGCCGCCAGCCACGAGTCACCCGCTGCGAACTCCTGGTCGAGGGTCTTGGGGGCTTCGTTCTTGCCGACCCAGTCTGCGATCTTGCCGCCGACGAGTGGCACTTTGACCTTCATATCAATGGTGACCTCATGGATGGTCTGTTCTCCGTCGGGGGTGAGCGACATGCGGCCCTTCATCTCCACGGGCGCACCAATCACGTCAACAGTGAAGGTCCCTCTCCACTTGTCGCCGTCGAGTTGCCATGTGTCGGTCTGCACCATTGTGTTGGTGGGGGAGAGAACCTTCTTCGCAAAGCCGGGTAGGTCGATATCGACCACACGCGACGACTCGATGTGAAGCGAGTCAGCACCAAGTTCGCATTCCCGGATCTCGATCTCGTGATGCCCCATGCCGCTGTAGCGATCGACGATCGCGTCGTTGTTGGCGAACATGTCGATCACCTTCGAGATCGGGGCGTCATATGTGTGCGACTTTGTGACTTCCATCGGGGTCCTCTGATTGTGGCGAACGGGTGTGAGTGGACCCGATCCGTCAAGGTCGTGGTTTCGTGAGACTACCCGCATGTACTCCCGGTGGCGCTCAGTCTGAGTCAGGCGAAGGGAAGCCTTCAAAGGTCAGTTCTGAGAACGTCGCGTGGCGACCGGGCAGGAGATGGCCTATGTATAGGCCGGGTCGACCTGTGTACACCCAATCTGCTGGGAGAGTGGCTGAAGCGGTAGCAGAAGGATCGTCCCACGAAGGCTCGGGTTGACCAGAGGGCCACACCTTGATGGTGAGATCCTGGTTGATGACCCTGGCGCACAGTCTCCGGGGCCGTGAAGACAAGTTGGTGTAGCCGACTGAGCTGGCCATATTGAACTGAGCGACATGAGTGGCCGGCAACGGCTCTCTGAGATTCGTATCCCAGAGATGGACGTTGTAGATCCAACCCAATTCAAGCCAGATGTTCTTCGTGACAGTGATCGCGCGGTGACGTCCGTCGTCATCGCTGATTCTCAAAGCGAGGCCTTCCTGCGTCATAGGACCGGCATCGCTGACAGTCGCGCAACTGAGTTGGTCTGGTGTCTGGGGTACTCCCTTTGGCCCGAAGATCGATCTCGAATTGCCACCCCAGTTCGTTGAGGGAGCAACCGCAATCGCGCGGCCGTCGGCATCAACGGTGATGCTTGTGGCGTCAGATCCGTCGCGTGTCCAACTGCGCTGGTGCCAACCATCTGGTGGCGCTGGGGGAGCCGGTGGTGCGCAGGCCGATCCGAGGGCGGCCGCAGCGATACATGCCATGGCGACACAGGCGCGCCATCGCTGGAACAGCCTTCGTAGTCGATTGGGCGGAACATTTCTCTGTGGGTACGTTGGGCGTGGGTACGTTTGGCGACCCATGCCAGATGTCTCCATTGGTGACGCAGCCGGGACAGACGAGTCTGTGTTCGGTTGCCTACCCGCTTCCTCTCGGATGTGCATGCATTGGTCCTCGGAAGGACCCTGGGCCTGGTTGAGATTGCAAGTAACAATTGGTTCGAATTGCCTACAGCTGTCGCCCGGAGATCCTCAGATGTCACGGAATGCTTCAGCAACGAGGGTTCCGTGCCGAAAATCGACTATGGATTCCGGGCTCACGGCAGCGACTGCGCTAGCGCATTCCTCGACCGTTACAGGCCGTCCGGACCTGCTCCCCATGCATCCGAACGAACTTCTCGCGGCGGTGATGGACGCTTCGGCAGACATGACATTGGTCGTTGCCGATGATGAGACGGTCGTCTTTGCGGGCGGCGATGCTCTGGGCCACCTGCAGGATCCAGCGAGGTCGCTGATCGGAATGCGGATCAGAGACCTCTTTCACCCGAGCGACCTCGGCGTGATTCGCGATGCCTGGTCTGCGCTCGACGAGGGGTGTGCTTCGCCTCAGGTTCGCGTTCGGCTCAGGCACTCGACTTCATCAACGGAGCCGCTCTGGATCGACTTCGATGTTGTGTCATCCACCCTGAATCACCCTGACCTTGGTGGCTCGATCCTGATGAACGTCCGAAAGAGCAGAACTGCGAGGGGACAACTCGACCCGCTCGTGTCGGCTCGCAGCAGCTTTCAACAGGTTTTCCAGAGGAGTCCCATCGGTATGGCTCTCACCACCGTTGAGGGCAAGTACGTAATGGTCAACAAGGCGATGTGTGACCTGCTCGGAACCACTGAGGAATCGCTTCTCAGGTTGTCGGTTCTCGAGACGACCCACGTCGATGACCTGCGAAGAACCGTTGACGCCGCTGTCGCTCTGCTCGATGGGGTGACGGTGAGCTTCTCGATCGAAAAGCGATTCGTGGCTCCCGACGGGCTGCCTGTTTGGACCCGTGCGACAACCACCATCTTGAGGTCAGACGACGGGACGCCCCTACATTTCCTCACTCAGGTGGAGGACATTGAGGAGCGCCGTCAACTGATAGAGGAGCTTCGCGTCTCGGCCCTGCGTGATCCGCTGACCGGACTTGCCAACAGAGCGGGGCTCTCCGAGTTTCTAGGGTCGCTTCATGACGATGAGACCGTTGGCGTGATCGCACTTGATCTGGACCGCTTCAAGGTTGTGAATGACACTCTCGGGCATTCAGTTGGTGACGAGGTGCTCCGAGTTGTGGCCGACAGGATCCGTGCATCCATCCGTGGAGAGGACCATGCTGCACGCACCGGGGGTGACGAGTTCGTGGTCATCTGCGCGGGTGATAGGACCGAGGACGACTATGTGGCAATGGCTGATCGCTGTGTCCGTCGGATCCGCGAGACGATCGGCATCTCCGGCGACTGGGTTGCGGTCGGAGCGAGCGCCGGACTGGCGGTTGGGCCGGCATCGGAGGCTGCTGCCCTGATGATCGAGGCCGATCACGCCAGCTACCAGGCGAAACGTTCTGGTGCTGATCTGCAACAGATCCACTGAGCAGACGCGAGTTTGGCAGCTACACCGGTCTGACATCGACGACCTCGGCATCGAGGGCGTGACTCCGTTAGAACTGACCGTAGAGTTGTCCCGTGGACGAGTTCGACTATGTAGTTGCTGGTGGCGGATCTGCTGGATGCGTTGTGGCGAGCCGCTTGAGTGAGGACCCATCGGTCTCGGTCTGTCTGCTCGAAGCTGGGGGAGAAGGGCGAGACCTGCTGATTCGTGCACCGCTCGGATTTGTCGCAGCGATGCCCCGTGGGATCAACAGCTGGCACTACGAAACAGTTCCCCAAGCCGGTTTCAACGGCCGACGAGGTTTCCAACCCAGAGGTAAGGCGCTCGGCGGGTCGAGCACCATAAACGCCATGATCTACGCACATGGCCATCCCTCGGACTATGACCATTGGGCGGAACTGGGCAATCCCGGTTGGGGCTTCGACGATGTGCTCGAGTACTTCAAGCGCTCCGAGTGCAACGCAATCCATCGCGATTCGCCGTACCACGGGACAACTGGGCCGTTGCATGTGACCAGTCTGCGTAGCCCGAGTCCCCTCAACGACGTGTTCCTAGAAGCGTGTCAGTCGCAGGGGATTCCCTACAACGACGACTACAACGGGGAGCAGCACTTCGGCTGCTACAACGTCCAGGTCACTCAGAAGGACGGAGAACGCCACAGCGTCGCCGCGGCGTTCATCCACCCGAATCTCGACCGACCGAATCTGGCTGTCAGGACCCGCGCCCAAATCACACGAATCGACTTCGAAGGCAATCGGGCGACCGGCGTCAGCTACACGAACGGGGGCACAGACCAGACCGTGCGCGCCAGGCGAGAGGTGATCGTCTCTGCTGGAGCGTTCGGAACGCCACAGATCCTCATGGCATCGGGGGTTGGACCGGGTCAACACCTACAGGATCTGGGAATCCCTGTGGTCACCGACTCACCCGGTGTCGGCCAGAACCTTCAGGATCACATCTCGGCGCTGCTCATCTACCGGGCGTTGACCAACAAGTACACCGTCGGAATCTCACCCGTCGGAATCGCCCGGATTGTTCGAGCGATGTGGGAATGGAAACGTCACCGGCGGGGACTTCTGACGAGTTGCGCTGCAGAGTCAGGTGTCTACTACCGATCGAGTCCCGACGTCGAGGTCTCAGATATGGAGATGGAACTGATCGTCGGCATCGGTGAGGATCACGGGCGCAAGCCTCCGATCGGTCACGGCTACTCGGCCCACCTGCTCCTGGCCCGACCGAAAAGCGTCGGTGAGGTTCGACTCGCGAGCCGAGACACTCGGGTCGCACCACTGATCGACCCAAAGTACTTCAGCCACCCCTACGACATGGAGACTCTCATCAAGGGCACGCAGGTTGCGCTCGACATCATGTCCGCACCGGCGTTCGATCCGTATCGCGGTGAGATGATCATCCACTACGACAGAGACAACCCTGTGCAGATCGAATCAACGCTGAGAGATCATGCCGACACCGAATACCACCCGTGTGGTACAGCAAAGATGGGTCCCGATGGAGACCCGATGGCGGTGGTTGACCCCCAGTTGAGGGTCCGCGGGGTCGAGGGACTTCGCGTGGCAGACGCGTCGATCATGCCGACTGTTCCGAGTAACAACATTCATGCCCCGGTGCTGATGATCGCAGAAAAGTGCGCCGACATGATCAGGACACGAGCCTGATTCGCGCTCAGAGAGCGGGAGAAATCACGCTCTGTTGCACGACGGGTTCGCACGAGACAAAGCACTTCAAAATCCGTTGACTCCGCCGGTATGCAGTCGTATTTTCCAGTCTTGGACGAACGTTTCCAGGCGATGATCGGGGGGTCATTGTGGAGCGACGCAGCTTTCTCGTTGGCGGTGCAGCAGTCACATTCGCGGGGTTGGCCTCGGACCTGTGGGCACCGGTATTCGCTGCCGTCGCGGGCCCTGGGCCCTACGGTTCCCTTTTGGCCGCCGATGCCAATGGGGTGCAGCTTCCAGCGGGCTTCACATCCAGAATCATCGGGCGAACAGGTCAGGCAGTAGCGGGCACCACATATCAGTGGCACTCGGCTCCCGATGGCGGATCCTGCTTCCCTTCGCCTGGGGGCGGTTGGGTCTACGCATCCAACAGTGAGGTCTCAGGGGGCCAAGGAGGGGTATCCGCCATCAAGTTCGGGGCCAACGGATCAGTAGTAGATGCGTACTCGATTCTGAGTGGCACCAACCGCAACTGCTCCGGTGGACCAACTCCCTGGGGCACCTGGCTCTCCTGTGAGGAGTCCGGGCCCGGTGGAGCAGTATTCGAATGCAACCCGCAGGTACCGGGACAGGGCATAAGACGCCCTGCACTCGGGTTGTTCAACCATGAGGCCGTAGCGGTCGACGCTGCTACAGGGGACCTGTATCTGACTGAGGATGATCCCCTCGGTCGTCTCTATCGATTCGTCCCCGCAACACCAGGCGATCTCTCATCGGGATCTCTGTACGCGGCTTCGCTGTCAGGAACCACCGTCATATGGATTCCCGCATCGCCAACCGGGCCAGATCGTCAGGCGTCGACCACAGCGTTCAATGGCGGCGAGGGCATGTATGCAGGAAATGGATTCATCTATTTCACTACCAAGAACGATCGCCGGGTGTGGCGCATCGACCCGCCACGAAGCGAAGTGGCAGTAATGCACGACTGCCAGAGTTCATCGACTGACCTCGACGCGGTGGACAACCTGACAGTGCACCCACAGTCAGGCGACGTCTACATCGCAGAGGACGGCGGGAACATGGAACTCTGCGTTCTCGGCGTCGTCAACGGAGTGCATCAGGCAGCGGCGTTCATGAGGCTCCCGGGCCAGTCGTCGTCGGAGGTGACGGGTCCGTCATTCAGTCCTGATGGGAGCAGACTCTATGTTTCGTCCCAGAGAGGTACTGACGGAACCAACGGCATCACCTATGAGATTTCGGGGCCATTCCGCAGCCTTGCGCAGGGGCCTGGCCCACGGGTTTCGGTCCTGTACTGCTCCGCCGATTCATATGTTCGTGGAGGCAACTATGCATCAGCGAACTATGGCACCGAGTCTCGGATGGCCATCAGCTACAGCACAAGTGAGAACTATCTACGTTGGACCTACCTGGCGGTGCCTCTGACAGTCGGCACCGAGGAAATCACCTCTGCTGTTCTACAAGTCCGAGCCCAACTTGCTCTATGGGACGCGGCCCCGGTGTACATCTACGGGATTGCCGACACTTCCTGGACGAACACCTCGATTTCGTGGGCCAACCGACCTGCGCTTGGCTCGATTGTTGGAGAGTTCACGGCAACCTCGTCTCGCTTCGCCTGGTACGAGGCCGACGTGACGTCGTGGGTTGCAGAACGCCGGGCCGCAGGTGACCAGAAAGTGGGCTTTGCGCTCTGCCCGCAGTCAGGGTCCCGTGCATTGACAATGGTTGAGTCGAGCGAATCATCCTCGGTCGGATCCCGCCTTGTTATCACCAGCCCCGCTGACGGAACGCCACCACCTCCCAATGACAAGCCCGTTGCAGCGTTCACTGCAATGGCGACGGACCTGACTGTGACAGTCGATGGGACATCATCGTCTGATCCCGATGGGTCGCTGACCGCGTGGTCCTGGGACTTTGGCGACTCCACCAGCGCCGTTGGAGCGACAGCGACTCACACGTACTCATCAGCGGGCACATTCACGGTGACGCTGACGGTCACCGACAACCGTGGCGCAACGGCCAGCACCAGTCATGACGTGGAAGTGAGCGCACCTCCGCCCTCGCCGTTCAAGGTGTTGGATGATTTTGAGCGAAGCGTGACCAGCGGTTGGGGTGCGGCGGTCGTTGGCGGTTCGTGGAGTGTCGTCGGGAACCCGAACCTCTACGGAGTGTCCAATGGTCTGGGCACCCAGACGCTGGATGTCGCCGGACGGACAGTGGCGGCACGTCTCGACCAGGTCTCCGAGACCGATATTGACGCCACGATCGAAATGGCGATCGACAAGGCGCTCACCGGCGGTGGGATCTACTCCTATGTGCAACTTCGAGTGAACGGAAATCAGGGTTACAGGCTTCGTGTACGAGCTGAGACGACGAAGACTTCGCTCACCATTTACCGTCGGGTCAACGGGGTGTTCAGCGCAATTGCGTCGACAACGATCTCCGGTTTCGTATTGAGTCCAGCGAACTCGTATCAGATCCGATTCAGCGCACTGGGCAGCGCACCCACGAATCTGTCGGCAAAGATGTGGGAGACAGGGTCTGTTGAGCCGACCCAACCTCAAGTTGGGGTGACGGACAACACGGCTGTGCTGCAGGGGCCTGGTGCCATTGGACTCGAGACATATATGTCGGGGAGCGTTACCAATGCACCACTGACCCTCCGCTACTACTCAATTAGGGCGTAACCGAGCACGAAGTTGGTCGGTGCCAGGCGGTAGCGACGCATCGGTTCTCACAACTGCAGATGATCAGTGGGGCCGCACGGACGTCAATGCTGATCAACCTAGGGTATGGCATGGGCATGCATGAGGTTGCTGTTGTGGGCGCAATGATCTATTTCTCGGTATTCGGGTCCGTATTCGTGTTCCGTCCCGAGATGATTGACCGACTTGGACTGACCTGGACCAACCCGGCGGGAAGAACCGAGGTCCGTTGTTACTACGGGGCGCTCTCCTGGGCGCTCGCAATATTTCTCGGGTACCTGTTGAGCGAGGACTTGGCGGCACAGGCATTGACTGGGGTACTCATCCTGGCCTCAGCTGTGTTCATCGCTCGTCTCGTCGGGACTCTGGTAGATGGTGGGGTTTGGGAGACATACAACCGTCAGGCTCTTCCAATCGAAGCAGCGTTCGTCGTTGTCCTTACCGTCTTGCGTGTGGCCGGGTAGATGCGATTGTGGCGATCGATGATGTTGGCACGCTGTGGCCACTGGTAGCTGGTGCTCACGATTCCAATAATGCTGGCGCCTCGCCCCGATTCGCGATAGAGAACTCCGATGCGCAAACTCAGCGGGCAGGACGCGGCTTTCCTCTACGGCGAAACCCACAACTGGCACTTCCATGTGAGTGGCCTGATGATCGTCGACGCCGCAAGCGCGCCAGATGGTTGGACCTTCGAGAAATTCCGCGAGATCCTGATCTCACGTCTTCCAGAGGTGCCGCAGTTGCGCTGGCGCTATGTGGATGTTCCGTTCGGTATCGACCGGCCGAGTTGGATCGAGGACCGCGACATAGATCCGGACTTCCATATTCGTCGTGTGGCGGTGCCGAGCCCTGGCGGGACGCGTGAATTGGGCGAGGCGGTGGGCCGCATCGTGTCCTACAAGCTCGACCGTTCGCGACCGCTGTGGGAGGCCTGGTGTATCGAGGGCCTCGAAGGCGGTCGTGTGGCGATCCTCCAGAAGATGCACCACGCGATCATCGACGGGGTCTCGGGCGCAGGGCTCGCTGAGGTTCTCTTGGACCTCGAACCGACGCCGCGTGTCTCGTCGGTTGAGATGCGTGAGGAGATCCTGACCGACCGCACGCCGAGCGAGATGGAGATGTTCCTACGCGGAGCGCTTCATTCGACGGTGCGCACTCCGTTCCGAGTCATGCGCTTCGCCCGCCAGTCTGTCCGCCAGGCGATCTCTGCCGCGCCCGTGCTCCGGGGTGAGCGGCCCGTGAGCCTTCCGCTCACTGCACCTCGGACTGTCTTCAACAGCGACCCGACCGCTAGACGAGAGTTTGCGATGAGTTGCGTCGAGTTTGAACGGATCCGAACGGTCAAGGACGTGTTCGGCGTGAAGGTCAACGACGTGGTCCTGGCTCTTGTTGCGGGCGCCCTGCGTAGCTATCTCCTGGATCGTGACGAGTTGCCAGATGCCACTTTGATCGCCAGTTGCCCCGTATCGCTTCGCGGAGAGAGCGACCACGCCGAAGTCGGTAACCATGTCGGCAATATGTTCGCGAGCCTGGCGACCGACATCGAGGACCCGGGCGAGCGTCTTATGACGATCCACGAGTCGACCAAGTCGGCCAAGGAGATGCACCGTGCACTCGCAGCACATCAGATCATGGGTCTCACCGAGACGACACCGCCGGGTCTGATCGCCCTAGCTGCCCGGATGTACACAAGTGTTGGACTGGCGACCCGTACACCGCCAGCGGCATCGGTGGTCGTGTCGAATGTTCCGGGTCCGCCCATCCCTCTGTATCTGGCAGGCGGGCGTCTCGATGCGCTCTACCCTATGGGCCCCCTGCTCATGGGCATGAGCCTCAATATCACGGCGCTGTCGATCATGGGAGACGTGAACTTCGGGTTCATGAGTTGTCCTGACGTCGTCCCGAACCTTCAGTCGATAGCAGATGCTGTTCCGATGGCGCTGGCCGATCTAGAGGCGGCGGCCGCTCGGAAGACCGGCGCGGCAAAGGCTCCCGGGCGTAATCGTCCCACGGTGGACTGACTCTCAAGTCGGCGGTGTGATCGAGCCTTCCGAGCCTTCCGAGCCATCCGACACGGCTGACACAGCAGCGGTCAGAACCTTCCCGAGTTCGGATGACAACAGGTGTGTGACATGTCCTCGTTCGACCCAGGTCACATTGGTCGTCCCCCAGTGGTCGCCCAATCTGGCGGCCTGGCTCCGGGGGTCAAGAAGTCGATCGTGAAGCCCGGCGAGGATGTGGAGCCGCTCTGGTGGTGTGCCGGGTTTGAACGACAAGGGCGACACGACCGAATGGAGCACTCTGGATGCCTCGTTCAATTTGATGAGCATCTCGTTGTTGCGCATCTGTTTGGGGGTCTGACGTCGAAACACCTCTGGGAAGTCGACCGCAGGAACCAGCCCGACGACCGCATCGAGGGGACCCTCGAGTCCGGCAACCAGAGCAGCCACGTATCCGCCGAGCGACAATCCGGTCAGGGAGACACCTGTTGGTTCCTGCTCTCGAATCCAAGCCAATAGGCATCTGACGTCATAGGCGGACTGAGCCAGTCCGTGGATGTTGTCCATCACGTCGAGCGTCGGAAATCCCGATCCGGTCGGATCGTGCGCTCGACGAGAGGCATGAAGTGGCAACAACGGCATCACGACGTTGCACCCCAACTCGTGGTGCAACTGACGAGCACGAAACACCATCTGATCCACCAGAAGTCGGCCCTGTTCGGTGCCATGAACGAGCACTGCCCAGTGTCGTGGAGTGTCCCCCCGGTGGCGAAGCACCCAGGCTGATGCGCGTTCATTGTGCTCGTAGCCGAGCCACCGGTCAGCCCCGGGTTGGTCCCCGTGCGGCGTCCAGTCGCTCGTCCAGCGCAACTGCTCCCAACGCAGACCGAGCGACTCCCACTTCTTGACCCTATGCGCGGTCGCGTCGGCGGGTACCACGGGCGAGAGGTGATAGGTCTGCGGCTCGAGAATCCATCCCTGGTCGTGAAACGAGATGATCGCGTCTGATACCTCGCTTGTGATCCGCTGCCAGGCATCAGATGTCGGCGGGTTGCGGGTGATCTTGAACCCGGCGAGTACGAGTTCGTCGGCCAGTACACCGGCCACGCCTCCGAGGGAAGCGGTCGGAGCGGGAACGCTGGACCGACGGTGAGCACCACGGCGCTTCATGTAATAGGGGAGAGTGAAGTACGCGCCTGTGCGCCAGAACGCGGCGGGGATGGCCCCCAGCTTCAACCCTTCCTGAGGTCTGGTCTGGTCGGCCTCGTGTGATAGCTGATGCCCTTTTGCAAGGGGTTGAGTTACCTGTGGTTGAAACTCGTCAAGCATCACGATGACCGATCCAGCACTTCTAGAGCCTCGCAGGAATTGCTGCAGCTGATTTTATCCGCTTGCCCGCTCTTTCCGAATGCCTCATGTCGGACGCTTTCCATGGATCAGACAAGCATCAGTCCGGCCAGGTAGCTGGCCAACATCGTGATTGCTCCGACGGCGATACCACGCAGGAGTAGGGGAGCGAGCTCGGTGCCGCCAGATCGTGCGGTTACGGCGGATGTGATGATCAGCGCCGCAACGGCGGCGACCATGATCGCCCATACCTCGATGTCGACGGGGGCGAAGTATGTGATAGTCAGCGGTATCAAAGCCCCCGCTGTGAATCCGAGCGCCGAGCTGAGTCCGCGAAACAGCGTGAAGCCAACGGATACTGGCTCAGTGAAACCGTGTTCCCACTCGAGTTGCGCCGCTAGGGCGTCGCGGGCGGAGAGGGATTCGGCAGCCTTTCTGGCCAAGTCTGGGGAGAGACCCTTGGTGACCAAGAACTCCGTCAACTCGTCCAGTTCACCCTCGGGATTGGTTGCCAACTCGAGTTGCTCATTCCTTGCGACCATCAGTTGTGCATCGCGTTCGGCGGCGTTCTCCGCCCATTGCCCTCCACCTGTGCTGACTGCTCCGACAATCGTGGCGGCCACGGCTGTGAATATCAGGAGTCGATCTCCCGCACCGGCACCGGCAAACCCCAGCAGCAGACCTGAGGTGGCGATCACACCGTCGTGCGCGTCCACACCCCACTGCCGATAGTTGGCGGGATCGCGCAGTTGAGTAGCGAGGAAACTCGTGTTCTGAGTCGTCTTTGGAGTCGGATCTGTCATTGCCGGCGCACGTTGTGGCTGTGGGGTGGGATGGCAGTGCACATGGACTGTCCCCAGCGGTTGCTCGAAGTCACAATACCCATGGCGCTGATCGTGCCCGGACATCCAGTGATCGGTCCGGTGTTTCAGAGTCGGCAATGCGCAATGCTTGAGTCATGCACAATAAAACCAACTCGACCACGGCTGACGATGGACTCATCCGATTCCCGGGATGTTCCAAGAGTTTCCAGCCGCTGGGTGTTGGGACCTGGGCATGGGGTGACCGCTCCACCTGGGGTATGGGAGGCTACGATTCGACGCTCACCGAGTCCACGATCGCCGAGGCGTGGACGGCGTCAATAGAGGCAGGCGTGACGCTCTTCGACACGGCCGAGGTTTACGGCGGGGGTGAGAGTGAGCGCATCATCGGACGACTCCTAGCGTCGAACACCGATTCATCCGATGACCTTGTAATCGCAACGAAGTTTTTCCCCTCGCCCCTGAAACTGAATGTGAACCGCTCGCTGCGCGATGCCGCATTGGGTTCTCTCGAACGGCTCGGGGTGGAGACGATAGACCTCTACCAATTGCATGGTCCGATCAGTCTCCGTTCTCATGCAGCGCTGGCCGAAGCCCTGGCACGGGTTCACGAAGAGGGTCTGGTCTCGGCTGTTGGCGTATCGAACTATTCGATTCGAGAGACTCGATCCATCCACTCGGAGTTGGAAAAGCGCGGCCTGCTGCTCGCTTCCAACCAGATCGAGTTCTCCCCGCTGCGCCGTGCTCCCGAGAAATCTGGGCTGTTGGCCGAGTGTGTCCGTCTGGGAGTGGTGCCACTCGCCTACTCGCCACTTGGTCAAGGGCGTCTGACAGGTAAGTACTCGGCATCCAACCCTCCACCCGGCAATCGCGACTTCTCGGCGTTCCCGATGGAACAGGTGGACCCGCTGGTCTCGGTGCTGGCCGATGTCGGCCGGCATGCGGAAGTGATGCGAACCCCGTCACAGGTCGCGCTGCGCTGGATCATCGCCAAAGGGGCTGTTCCGATTCCCGGCGCGAAGAACGCTGGCCAGGCCGAGCAGAACTCGGGCGCGTTGGGTTGGGATCTGACTCCCGAGCAGATCTCACGTATAGATGCGATGGCATTGAATGGCCGCCGGACTCTTAGGAATCGTGTCTGGCAACACGGGTGAATAGCCCGATCTCCGCGCGCTCCAGGTTCCCCGGTGTGACTGTCATCGGCGGGATCAGTTCCGCCAGATCAGTGCAGTTCGGGGCGCACCTGTTTGCCGACTCTGAGCGCCGTACCCATCGCCGCGAGCGACAGCATCGTGACCGTCAGACGGAGTGAACTGATGGTGAGCGGACTCTGTTGCCGGCGTCTGTGCAAGCGATGGGTGCAGCGATTGCCCACCATCCACACCCTGCTGAAGTGCCGTGTCGACATCGAGTGGCGGGTGACGAATGAGAGCACCCGTGCGGAGCGGTGGCTCAAGCCGTGCCTGAATCCTCCACGGTGGCGAGCCATTGTCGAGACAGATGCCCCGGCGAGTCGAGCAAAGCGTGGCGACGTCGCTAGCGGTGCAACAGCGCGCAGGTACTGCTCTTCATCAACAAGGACTCGGCGACACCACCACAGGCCGCTTCCCCCGAGTATTGAGATCGCCACCAAGAGTGACATCTCAGGAAGACTACGTGGGGTCGAACGCCAAGTCCATGGACGACAGGTTGGGGAAGGTCAGTCGGCCGACGGCTCCGGGTCTCCGTGGAAGTAGTCCTCCTCCGACTTGTGCCAGACGGGATGATCTCCAGCGGTCTCCACGTTGAACCCGTAGTCGAAGGCGAGTGACCCGCCGATGGTTCCACCGAGGATCGTCAGACCAGCGACGATCAAGGAGAGAACCAGCACCACACCCGGTGTGGACAGATCGTCTCCGAAGGCCAGGGTCCGTAGAAGGAACCCGATTATCGCGAAGGTTGTGGTGGCGATCATTGTCACCGCATGTGCATTTACCGTCCGACGGGCCTGAGTGCCGATTTCTGTGGACTGTTGCCAGTCGAAGAAACCGGTCACAGCTGAAAGGGCCGCGCCGACCAGCCCTACAGCGAGGGAGAACGTCGCCGCCCGATAGAAATCATGTGCCCAGCCGTTTGCGCTCCCGACTGCTGAGATCACGTCGAACAAGGCCGCCAACATGAAGCCGCCAATGGCTATGTCGGTCATTGGCGGATGGAATGGCTTCCCAGCGAACCCACGCAGCCCCTTGAACTTCCGACCTTTCAGGGTCAATGACGGCTTGAACGAAAAGCGCCTCATTTGGGCCTCCTTGTTACTCCACTATTGGGAGTACCCAAGGAACCCATTGATAAACACGGCAGCCGCCGGAACTATTGGGGCAGTGCTCTGTGAGGGCAGTCTCCCGAGCCAGCACTTCAGCGAATCTGATGCGTCGATGACGAGATCATCATCGGGGCCGGATCGACCACCTCGAAGTCACTCGCAGACAGAACGCCAAGGGTCTTGATGTCCTTGTCATCCCAGCGTTCATCAGGCTCCCCCGACAATGCGATTCCTGACTTGTTCGTGTCGACGATCACGGCACCGTGTGTCTGGAGGGCCTTTGCGACGACCTTCGCCTGAGCTCCGAGTTGTGAAAGGTCCGCCGTGGATCGAAGTCGCAACCAGGTACCCATCTGCGGGGTCTCAGCGTTGGCGGTGCGGCCGTCGCTCTTGGTCGCGGGCCAGACCGGATCGCCCTTGCGGATCTCGGGCACGGAGACCCCGACGACATGGTTGAGGGCTCCCGAAGCAACCTCGTCATAGCGGATCATGCCAGCGAGCATCGATGTGCCCGAAGCGGTGGCCGTCCCGTGTGTCGACGGGATGTTCGATCGCAGGTCCACCTTTACAGCGGTCTCGGTCAACCATCTGTGCTTGGCATCCTCCCATGGGGGAGTGACATGGAAGAACTCCGAGCTCTCACATGTCGCCGAGTCCACGACCAGCAGATGGCGATCCCACGCGATTCCTGGCCAGCCCTCGAAGCGCGGTTTATCGGGAATCGGGTGATCCTCCAGATCCGACATGTAGGCGTAAGTGCCGCCGACGAAATCAACACTCTGCGCCTTGCGGGAGTCCACGACATTCACCGGGATACCCGACCTCGAACCCTCCCAGACGCCCGCCGAGAACGCAGGTCTGACCTTGAGGTTCCGTCCGCCCATGGCAGCGATCACCGCGGAGGAGTCCGAACGAGCCCGAAGGCCTGTCACAGTCGCATGGAATGCATTGTCAACAGGGAACAGGGGGCAGCCCCCAACGTCCAGACGGCGCTGGGGTGTTATGTAGGAGGTCGGTTTGACTGCGGTCGTCGTCGCCGAAGGCTCCCGCTGGGCCGCCTGGGTGGTCAGAGGAGCAGGGTTGGATGCGGAACAACCTGCAAGCACGGCTCCGAGTACGACAACGGCAATGCCAAATGGTGTGGCCGGGCGGGAGAGGGGGCGTTGAATGCGCGACATCGTGGGTCAGATTCTTTCAGGCATGAGAGCTTTGTTCCATTGCACGGATGCACGGTCTGAGACAGAGCGGGTGCCGCGTGCCGATGTCGAGGGCGAGTGTCAGACGCTCGAGTCTGTGGCGATGTTGGGGTCAATGGAGTCGGGAGTCGGTGGAGACCATCGGCGTTCCTTAATTGTCACACCCCCTTTATAGGGTGATCTCATGCAGTGCGAACAGATGTTCGATAGCTCGTACGGGGCGGATCCGCCGAGTCAGGCCGGGTTCGAGGACGACCTCGCCCGGTCGCTCGGCGTTCGCAATGCGTCCGACGGAGTGTTTGTGGAGTTGACGGTTCGGGCGCTCGCGGGGGATCACTGGCAGGGAAGTGGAATTCATAGTCCATCCCAATGGCTCATGTGGAAGGCGGGTGTTTCGCGTTCCACAGCCCGACGGGTTGTGACTCTGGCTGTGCGAGCTGGGGACCTTCCGTTCACTCTCAGCCTGTTACGACAGGGACGCCTTTCTCTCGACCAGGCTCACGCGGTTGCTCGTTACACGCCAGCCGAGTACGAGGAATCGGTCGCCAACCTGGCCCAGTGTGCCACCGTCTCCCAGATCGTCACCGCGACTCGCAAGTACAACTTCGATGTTGAACGGCCTGATGGGCCGGGGCCGCGTAAGGGCAGGTCGATGACCTTCGGACACGATGACGACGGCTCCTGGTGGGCAAGAATCCGACTCGCAGCCGAAGAGGGAGCGCTGGTCGAGGCAGCTCTCGGCAAGGTCCGAGACGCTCTGCACGATTCCGCTCGCCAACTCGCAAAGAAGGCCGCCGAGGCCGACGGTCGGTCAACCAACGGGACCGACGAAGAACTCGGCGTTGGGCGCACGACATGGGCTGATTCCATCGTCGGCATGTCGAACAGCGTCCTTGAGCACGGCACTACCTCGGCATCGGCTCGCGTCAAGCGATCAGTTCATTTCCATCTGGAGACCCCCATCGCATCTGACGACTCGACTGACCCCGAGAGTCAGGGTGTGGCATGGATGTCGGAACTCCATGGCGGCCACAGACTCCCCAACTGGCTCACACGCAAACTCACCTGTGATTGTGAGATCCACCTAGTGTGGGAACGCAAGGGTGTTCCGATCTCCACCTCCGCATCGTTTCGCAATCCGCCCGAGCGGCTCCGTCGACTTATCGAGCATCGTGACAGGTATCAATGCAGGGTTCCGGGATGCGACGCTCGCCACTGGCTGGAGGTACATCACATCATCCACTGGGAGGACGGGGGAGCGACCATCACCTCGAACACGGTTCTGTTGTGTGGAAAGCATCACCGTATGCATCACCAGGGTCTGATCGGGATCACCGGCAATGCCGATATAGCGGCCGGACCCGATGCCGAAGCGGCCGGCGGGCTGGTCTTCACCAACGAGCATGGAAATCCCATCACGTCGGGCACACGGGTGATTGTGGCCGACCCATCTGATTTCCCGGTCGTTGACCCATACCGACACCCAACTGGCGAGCGGTTACACCGACGATGGCTCCACTTCAACAGGTCCGATGTCGGTGACGGGTCTGACAGTCCTCCGAGCGCGGACCGACAACTCGCTGACCGACAGCCCGCTGACCGACAACCCGCACCCAGGAGCTGGTCGCCCAACTAGTCGATATAGGTTGAGACCCCACAACCGATACCCAGCGCCGAGTGCTGCTGGGGCTATCGGCGCGTGCTGTGTTGTGCGCGTGAGCGATCACAGTGCGCGTGAGCGATCACAGTGCGCGTGGTGCCGACCTGAATCGCCACACCCGAGGCGGGCGGCGCGTAGGTTCTGGACCGGGACGATTTCGGGTCTCGCAGCCGAAAGGGTACGCCTATGGATCTCGAGTCAGGGACGGAACCAGATCGGGCGGAAAAAGATCGCGCCGAGCTGGGCGATGCCGAATCCGCAAGTGCTGTGGAGCTGCGCCTTGCGCTCGCCATGCGAGGGGGAGTCAGTCTGGCCGTATGGATGGGCGGAGCCTGCGGCGAGATCGATGAAGTGAGACGCGGCGACGATGAGTTCTGGTCGCAGGTGGCTGAGGCATGTGGATTCAATCGGGTGGTCGTCGACGTGCTCGCTGGCGCGAGTGCAGGTGGCCTCAATGGTGTCCTGTTTGCTGCCGCTCTCCGTCATGGTTTCAAGATGGTCGACCTCGGAACGCTCTGGGGTGATCTGGCATCAGTGGACAGGCTCCGCCGTAAGCGACGCCAGGATCAATGTCGAGCCAAGGGTCAGTGGATCTCGCTCTTTGATGGAGATGGAAGCTTCTATCAGCCTGTTCGTGACAAGTTGGAGATCTTGGTCAGGCAGGCATCTGAGGACCGAACGGTCCATCGAGCGTCGATGATCGACCTGCAACTCACTGCGACACTTGTTGAGCCGCTCCGGATCCCTGCCGCTCGGCTGCCGGACGAGGAAGTCTGGAGGACACGATCCGCCGCACGGTTCCACTTCCGGCATGATCCGAGCGAGTTTCCGTCATCCGAGGACCTGGACGGAGATGCCGACTCTCTGGACCGTCTGGCGCTTGCAGCGCGGGCAACCTCATCATTTCCGGTCGCGTTCGAGGCCGCAATTGTTCTCTCGACTCGACCGGAGCGTTTCGGTGAACCCGTTCCCCGAGGTGGCGGTCTACTGGTGGACTGTCGTGGCATCTTCAGCGACGCTCGCGGACGGTCGGGTGGGGAGCACGGGGACGAGGGCTTCTCGGTGGCAGATGGTGGAATCGTGGACAACATTCCGCTCGGCAGAACGATCGAAGCTGTCGTCGCAGCAAGGGCGGACTGTCCCACTCGTAGAGCAGTCATCTATCTGCATCCCACAGGTCCTGCTGCGCCGCCCGCTCGCTCGGCTCACCGTTCGACGAAGGAGAATTCAAGTTCCGACGAGGATGCGCGCCCTGAGAATCGTCGTGGTGTCATCCCTGTCATCAGGGGACTGATCTCGGCCAAGGTTGAGAGTGAGTCAATCGCAGGAGACCTCGCAGAACTGGAGGCCCACAACAGGGCGGCGCTGAGCGTCAGGCGCTCACGAGAGTTGGCGCTACGTGGGCTCGAAACGACATCGCAACAGATGGCAGGGCAGATCAGAGGAATTGGGCCTGAACATGATGCTGAGCAGTGGAAGGCATTCAGCGATGTCTGGACTTCCTACGTGTATTCGCGTTCGGCAGCAGATGCCCAAGCCGTTCGCATGCTTCTGGATGACCCGATCGGGGCGCTGGGTTACGACACCTTTCCGTTCATCGGTGACGACTCGCAATGGAGGGCGCCAATTGCGAGTTGGAGCGAGGACGACAAGGTCGATCTGTACCAGGGGCTGGTCAGGGTGTTCGGCCAACAACTTGACCGACTCGGCGCTGCGGCCATGTTCGAGACCGAACTCTCGGCACTTCGCCGCGTGACCGACATGCTGTTGGAGTGGGTTCGAAGTAGGCGCGTACCGACAGATCCACATGGCCGGTCGGTCCTCATGAACGCGAAGGCGAACCTCTATCGGTACCGGTCGCTCGTCGCGATGCTCGATCGCCACCGGAAGACCGCTTGGGTTGTCTGGTTCGTCGCCACACATCGCCGGGGCACATCGCAGAGAGGGAGCGACTTCATCGGTCGAGGACTCGCACAGGCTGACGAGTTCTGTATGGTTCCGCCATCGCTGGCGTTCAAACTGCTCGAAGGACTCGACAATGGTAGGACCTACTGCGACCACGCGAACCGCGCTCTCAACTCGATGATTGGGAACCCCGACTCCGTGGTTCCAACGGGGCTCTTCGACGGTGACCGCTTCAGCGGTACGGATGCTCCCGTGGACCTCCGTGGCAGGCTGGTGGACGAACTCGTGAAAGCCGTTGAGCAGGTCGGGATTGACTCAACTGGCGAGGCGGTCGACCTGCTCAGTCATTTCGTCAAACAGGCCTCTGTCAATAACCAACGGCGGAGCCTTACGAGTGTGGCCAGCCCAGGACTCGATCACGACCGGGATGGTCTGATTTGCCTCGAGATCCAGGGACTCAACGAGGAACTCACCGGAGGGATAGGTGGCGAGCAGATCTCTCTGCACCGAATCTCCGCCACGGCCCGAACCCCGCTGGCGGAGCAGTTCGAGACCCTCTTGAAGGCATCCAAGAAGACAGGTCTGAAACATCCTGACGGATGGAACGGTACGAAGGACTTCCTCCGCCCGAACGTGAAACTCGCCGGAAACGAACTGCTTAACTTTGCATCGTTTCTCGATCGCCGCTGGAGGGACAACGACTGGATGTGGGGGCGACTTGACGGTGCCTCGGACCTTATCGACATCATCATTGCCGAGGGGCGCAAGGGCGACGATCAGCCGGACTGGAAGCGGCTGCGAGCCATCGCGCAGCTTGACCCGGCGGCGCAACTCGACCCTGCGGTGGACGACCCGGAGGTGGACGAGGCGGAGGTGATTCGTGGGCTGAAGGCAGTCAGACAGTTCCAGATCATCGATGAACTACTGGTCTCGAGGGATGCCATCACGACCTATGACATCGGTACCGAGAGGCTCCGGGATCACCGAAGCACGGAAGTCTCGCGCAACCTGCGCCATATGGTCGGCGATGCGACGAGGGTCATCAAGGCAACTACGGGGTCACCGCTGGCAGTGGGACTTACGCCTCTCGGATGGGTCGCTAAGTGGGTCGTCGCGTTAATCACGCGTCGCCGACGTCCGAAGCAGCCGAGCCCCTTCAGATCGACTCAGGCCTAGAGGAACTCCTGATACGCGGCGTACGCCCGTGGGCCGTAGACGGTTCCGGGTCCACCGTTCATCTGAATGGATACCCCCAACATCTCGGCCACCTCTTCGGGTGTGGCTCCAGCCTTGGCTGCGCCTCTGGCGTGCGAAGCGATGCAGCCGTCACACTGCCGAGTCACAGCAATTGCAAGTGCAATGAGTTCCTTTGTCTTCACGTCAAGAGCACCTGGAGTCATCGACGCCTTGTGGAGTTCTCCGAACGCGGCGTAGATCTCGGGGATCTTCTCGCGAAGGTCCCGAGCCGGCTGGCGAAGTTCGTTCTGCACATCCTTGCCGTATCCCAATTTTCTCTCCTTGTGAATCTTCAGTCGGCGAGCAGCCGGGAATCGTCGAAGACGAGCACCCGGCCGCCGTAATTGGCGACCCAGACCCTACGCAGGGTCGGCTCATAAGTGATGCCAATCGGGTGATGGTCAGTCTGTACCGTCTGCATCACTGACATGTCGGCAGCCTTCACTTTGG
>CAUJEC010000066.1 GCA_963169245.1 Actinomycetota bacterium | reverse complement strand
GTGAGCTTCTCCCCCACACCTACGGGCGTCTTCTACGTGACCGATATCGTCCCGTACAAGAACCCCGATGGGTTCTACGGGCCATTTGCGCTCGCAACAAATGGATACAGTGAGTTGTTGAACGAGTTCGACGACGGCGTGCCCGTTTTCGCCATACATGGGACCAATCGGCCTGAACTACTCGGCCAGGACAAGTCCAACGGTTGCATCCGTCTACCGAACGATGCGATCAACAAGATCGCTGAGACGATCAAGCCCGGAGTGCCGGTACTCGTCTGGCCCTGACGACGCGTGATTGCGCTAGCGGCGCGTCTCGTGCGTCGGGCCCGGCGTGTTACGGGCCGCGCGTCGGGCCCGGTCCCCAATTAGTTGGTTGTTGCTACCGCGGAGGGGTCGCGACGAAAGCAACCAACTAGCGAGCAGCAGGCAACGTCACTCAGGCCCAGCTGCAACGGTGCGGCATCAAAGGCCAGACTGGGCGGCTCAGTGCGCTGCGAAGACGGACTCGCTCAGGCAGCTTCGCCAGCTGGTGTTGTGACGTTGTGAGACCATCGCCGGACTGAGCGACAAGATCTCTACCGGGACAGAGTCGGCAAGGTCTCGCAGGTGCGGGTAGTGGGCGGCGATGTGATGGACGCCTTCGAACATCTGTCGACGAAGGGCGACGAGCTCTGCATCGGGGTGTGAGTCGAGAAATCCCCACACCGAAAGCGCCACAGTGAAGTCCGCCAGAATCGGAGCCCTTCCGACGAGCGCGGCACGCTTCATCGCGACCTCGGCTGCGCCCCGCAAGACCTCGGATTCGAGAGCATCTCCAGTTCCCTGCAGCATCAGCTTGCCCTTGTATCGGGCCGCAAGCGTGAGTGCGTAACCCGGGTCGGGTCCGGTCACACCGAGGCGGTCTTCGAGCGGTTGACGTGCGGGGATCTCGCTCACACGATCCTTGGTCCACGACTCCGGGCGACGAGGCGGGGACGTGTATGAACGAACCTGGGTGATCGGCGAGGTCGGAACGTACTGCGGAGCTGACATCGGAATCAGGCTAGCGGTTGGACGGCGAAGGACTGAAGCCGCGCACAGGGGATGCGGCCGGAGCAGGGCATGCGGCCGGAGCAGGGCATGCGGCCGGCAGATCTCACAGCGCTGTTCAACTCACAGCGCCGCCGCCCTACAGAGCATCGTCGGCGAGACGCAGCCCGAACACGATCGAATCCACCAGTGCCATCCACGAGGCCTCGATCACATTTGGTGACACCCCAATGGTCGTCCAGGTCCGATCACCATTCGACGAGTCGACCAGTACCCGGGTGACGGCGCCCGTGTCGGCGCTCGAGTCGATCACACGAACCTTGAAGTCCGTCAGATGAATACGGCGCAACTCCGGGTATCGGTCAGCGAGCGCCACACGCAGCGCCTCGTCGAGCGCGTTGACCGGACCATTGCCCTCACCAACCGCCGCGATACGTTCGCCGTCGATCCACAATTTGATGGTCGCCTCGGTCGCCAGATCCGCCTCATCGGAACCGTTTCCGACGCTCTCTCGGTGATAGGCGGACACCCTGTACGCCTCGACATCGAAATATGACTGCCGCCAACCGGTCGCCCGACGCATAAGCAGTTCCAGCGACGCGTCGGCCGCTTCGAACACGAACCCCTGAGCCTCGAGATCCTTGAGGTGCTCCGAGAGCTCCGCCGAGGCTTTCGAGTCGAGTTCGACCCCGAACTCACGCGCCTTCATCGACATGCCAGCGCGTCCACCAAGGTCAGAGACCAGCACCCTTGTCTCGTTTCCGACGAGCGCGGGGGCGATGTGTTCATAGGTCGACCCGCCGACCCGGTCGATCGCCGAGGTGTGCAGCCCACCCTTGTGCGCAAAAGCCGAGGAGCCCACATAGGGGTCCGCCGCATGCGGCGGCAGATTGACCAACTCGGAGACATGACGAGAAACCGCGGTCAGTCGCGACAGGTGACTCTCGGGGATGGTCTCAACACCCATCTTGAATGCCAGATCGGGGACGACGGTGATGAGATTGGCGTTGCCTGTGCGTTCGCCGTAGCCGTTGATGGTTCCCTGCACATGACGAGCACCGCCGACGACTGCAGCGACAGAGTTCGCCACAGCGCAGCCTGTGTCGTTCTGGGCGTGTATGCCGACTACGACATCCGGGCCGAAGTACTCACAGACCTCGGAGGTGACCCGCTGAACATCGTGGGGAAGTGACCCGCCGTTTGTGTCACACAACACGATGGCGCTCGCTCCGTTGGTGACAGCGGCCTCGAGCACTGCGAGGGTGAACTCGCTGTTCTGGCGATATCCGTCGAAGAAATGCTCGGCGTCGAAGAACACCCGCAGTCCCTCACCGGCAAGGAACCGCACCGACTCCCCCACCATTGCCAGGCCTTCTTCGGTGGTGGTGCGAAGCGCCTCGGTTACGTGGAACTCGGAACCTTTGCCCACGATGCAGACCGTCGACGTTCCGGCCTCGACAAGCGCACGTAACGTCGGGTCGTCATCGGTTCGACCAAGTGGTCGCCGAGTCGATCCGAACGCGACCAGAGTCGCAGTCTCGAGTTTTAGTTCGGTCTGTGCACGCTCGAAGAACTCGGCGTCCTTCGGGTTGGCCTGGGGGTATCCACCTTCGATCCAGTGGACCCCCAACCAGTCCAGTTGCTCGGCGATTCGCAACTTGTCATCGACGGTCAGTGAGATTCCCTCGAACTGGGCCCCGTCGCGCAGGGTCGTGTCGAAGATCTCGACCGCTGATGGCGTGCTCGACAGCCGTGTCGCCGTGCGGTAGGTGTCGGTCATGAGACCAACTCCACCCAGTCCTTGTACTGATCGACCTCACCGCGAACGACACGGGAGTACTCGGCGCCGAGCGCTGCTGTCATCGGCCCTGGACATTCGATCTCACGGTCATCGACGGAGTTGACGGCGCAGACCTCAGCAGCGGTTCCACAGAGGAACATCTCGTCGGCCAGGTAGAGATCCGAACGGGTCAGGTCAGAGACGACACATTCGATTCCCATGTCCTCACACAGCGCCATGATCGTGTCCTGTGTGATGCCCTCGAGCGCGCCGGCGGAACCTGGAGGCGTGATGAACATGTCACCACGAGCAACGAAGACGTTCTCGCCGGTACACTCTGCGACAAATCCTTGAGGATTCAACATGAGTGCCTCGTCGTATCCGGCTTTGAGAGCCTCGACCTTGGCAAGCGATGAGTTGACGTAGTTGCCGGTCGTCTTGGCCATCGGCGGCATCGTGTTGTGGTCGTGACGGGTCCACGAACTGGTCTTGAGACGGATGCCCTTGGTGAGCGAGTCGTCTCCCAGATACGCGCCCCATGGCCAGCACGCGATGGCGACATCAACTGAGCACGGGAGTGTGTTGAGGCCCATCTCTCCATAGCCGTAGTAGGCGATGGGGCGGATATAACAGCCCGGCAGGCCCGACTCTCGGACGACGAGCTTGGTGGCCTCGATAATCTCATCGACGGTGTAGGGGATCTCCATCATGAGGATCCGAGCGGAGCTGAAGAGCCGCTCGATGTGCTCGGTCAGACGGAAGATGCCGGGACCGGCGGATGTCTCGTATGCGCGGATGCCCTCGAAGACACCCATTCCGTAGTGGAGGCTGTGAGTCAGGATGTGGATGTTCGCGGCATCCCAGTCGACAAGCTCGCCGTTCATCCAGATCTTTGCTGTTGGGGTGATGGGCATTTCGTGCTCCTCGTTTCAGTTCGTTTGGTTCTTGTTGTTCTTGATTGTTCTTGTGGCCAGTTGGCCAACTCCCACCTCGGGGTGGCCTTCGAATGCTGCTGTTCAGGCGCTCAGCACTTCAGCTACTACCTGGTCGCCGATATCGGTCGTAGAGCCTACGAAACGGGTCGGGTCGCTCGTCACCTTCGCCACCTTGGCCCCAGCCTCGACCTCACCTAGGAAGTCGAGCATGAGCCCGGCCGAGATGATCGCAGCGAGCGGGTTGGCCTTGTTCTGGCCGACGATGTCGGGCGCAGTCCCGTGAACCGGCTCGAACATAGATGGGCCGGTCCTTGCAGGATTGAGATTTGCAGACGCAGCGAAACCGACCCCGCCAGCCACCGCACCACCAAGATCGGTGAGGATGTCGCCGAAGAGATTGTCGGTGACGATCACGTCGTAGCGCTCGGGGCGTTCCACGAAGTGGATACAAGCGGCGTCTATGTGGTCATAGCCCGTCGAGACCTGTGGGTAATCGGCGGAGACCTCATCGAAGACCCGCTGCCACAGGTCACCCGAGAACGTCAGAACGTTCTTCTTATGTACCAGCGTCAGATGTTTGCGTTCGGTGCCAGCGGCCTTGTCGAAAGCGAAACGCACGCACCGCTCGACTCCCATGCGCGTGTTGACCGACCCCTGGGTCGCAATCTCATGCGGCGTGTTCTTGCGTAGGAATCCGCCCTCACCGGCGTAGGTTCCCTCGGTGTTCTCACGGATGACCTCAAAGTCGACCTTGCCGCCCACCCGGAAGGGGCGCAGGTTGATGTACTGGTCGAGTTCGAAACGCATCCGCAGCAGGATGCCCCGCTCGACGAGACCCGCAGGTGCCGAGACACCAGGCGCCGGGTCACCCACGGCCCCGAGCAGGATGGCATCGAGACCACGCCACTCCTCAAGCACCTCATCGGGAAGGACCGTTCCGTCCTCCAGGTAGCGGTGAGCGCCGAGGTCATAGTCAACTCGCTCATAGGCGACACCGGTCGCGTCGAGCACCTTCAGAGCCTCGGCTGTGACCTCGGGGCCGATCCCGTCTCCACCTATGACACCGATCCTGTGACTCATTGTTGACATTCTCCTAGCTGGGCAAGAAACAGAGTTGTGACTGAAACAGTTGGGACGAAAGCCCCCGGAACACAAAACAACCGCCCACTGGGGACGGTTGTGAGCGCACGCCGAAAGCAGCGTGCGCTAGCGAATAATTACGGACTCGACCGAGGTTGATGACAGGTCGCCGAAGGACATGGCCGACAGTCTACCGCAGTGCCCACGAGTCGAGAATTAATATTCGCTCATGCCTCTCCAGCACGAGCTCTCCCAAGCCGCCCACGACCGACTTGTCGCCGAACTCGAGGACCTGCGAACGCATGGCCGCATCGAACTCGCCGACCGGATCGAACGCGCCCGGGAGCACGGCGACCTGAAGGAGAACGCCGAGTACCACTCCGCAAAGGAGGAGAAGTCGAAGATGGAGGCCCGTATCGCCCAGATCTTCGGCATTCTCGAGAACTGCACGATCGTGGATGCCTCGGGTTCCGACAAGGTGATGGTCGGCTCCATCGTGACGCTCCGTTACGACGATGAGGACGACGACGAAGCCGAGCGGTATTTGATCGGCTCCATCGAGGAGCAGACCGATGGGGTGAACGTAATCTCGCCCAACTCCCCACTCGGTTCCGCCCTCACGGGCGTTGCGATTGGCGAGTCGGTGACATATGAGACACCAACCGGGGCGACGCTCACGGTGATCGTCATGGGGATCGAATAGCGCTCAAGCAACGACCACAGGAACCATCCGGGGGGACCGTTGATGACTGACAATCCGAAGCCGGTCGAGCCAACCGGCCCATCGTTCACTCCATGCTCCGGCGACACATGGCGTGACCCGTTCGGTATGTACGCCGAACTCCGCGATCAGGATCCCGTCCACCACGTAGCAAAGGGCGACTACTGGGTACTGTCGCGCTTTGACGACGTGCTCGATGCCGCACGGGATCACCGGCGATTCTCCTCAGCCGAGGGGCTGACCTTCAGCTACGGAGAACGCCAGCGGGCGGGTCTGACCGAGGTCGCCCCGATGGTCATGTTGGACCCGCCGGAGCACACCGCGTTCAGACGACTCGTGTCGAGCCACTTCACGCCCCTCGCCGTGACCCGCATCGAGGGCGAAGTGCGGGCCTTCGTACAGTCTCGTCTTAATGAGGTGGCCACTGCCGCAGCGGACCACCCCGACGGCGAGGTCGACATCGTTGCGGCACTCCTCAAACCCCTGCCGAGCATGGTCGTCGCGCACTTCCTGGGCGTACCGGAGTCGGATCGTGCCAATTTCGACCGGTGGACCGAGGCGATCGTCTCCGCAAACGCTCAGGGCGACGCACTACAGGCATCCGATGCGGTGGGCGAGTTGTTCGGCTACTTCTCCAGCCTGATCGCCCGCCGCGGAGATCACCCCTCGAATGACACGATCTCGTCGCTTGTACACACAACCGATGGCCCAACCCCCATGCAGATTCTGGGCTTTGCATTCACCATGGTTGCCGGCGGCAACGACACGACAACAGGCCTGCTCGGCGGATCGCTCGAACTCCTGTCGGCTCACCCGGAGCAAAGGGCGGCACTTGTTGAGCGCCCTGATCTGATCGGCGACGCGTTAGAGGAGTTGTTGAGGTTGACGTGTCCTGTGCAGGGGCTCGCTCGGACGACTACCACCGATGTCGAACTCCATGGCCGAGTGATCCCCGTGGGAAAGAAGGTCATGTTGTTGTATGCGTCAGCCAATCGAGACCCCCGCGAGTTCGGAGACGACGCCGAGGAACTCGACATCAGACGTCAACCTCGTCAGATTCTGTCGTTCAGTTCCGGCGCACACCATTGCTTGGGCGCCGCTGCGGCCCGGCTGCAGGGCCGGGTCGCCCTCGAGGAGATCCTGGGTCGTTTCCCCAACTATGAACTGGACGTCGAACGTGCGACATTCGCCCCCGGCAGCTTTGTTCGCCGTCATCAGAGCCTGCCAATGCGACCATATGGCCGGCTGGCCTAGTAACGGGCTGGCCCAGTAACGGCTGCGGGCGGGCCGGAGCGGTGGCCGAATCGTTCGTCTCCCGGTAGTTGGTTGTTGTCATCGCGGACAGGTCGCGATTACAACAACCAACTAATCCGAAGAGCGGGCTGGCCTAACGGACCTGGCCATCGCCCCTGACGATGTACTTGGCTGTTGTGAGTTGCTGGAGTCCCATCGGCCCACGGGCGTGCAGCTTCTGAGTCGAGATTCCGATCTCCGCCCCGAAACCGAACTCCTCGCCGTCGACAAAACGTGTCGACGCGTTCTGAAGCACTGCAGCCGCATCAACCTCGCTCAGGAACCGTTCTGCGGCCCGATAGTCGCCGGTGATGATCGACTCGGAATGGCCGGTTCCGGTCTCGTTGACGTGTTCGATCGCCTCATCGAGCGAGTCGACGACCTTGATCGACATCTTCATGTCCAGGAACTCGGTACCGAAGTCCTCCTCGGTTGCGACACCCGCACGAGGGATCGACTTACGAGCCCGTTCGTCGCCCACCAGTTCGACGTTGTCGAGGAACCTGTCCACTCGAGGCAGGAACTCCTCTGCTACCGATGAGTGGACCACCAGTGATTCCGCAGCGTTGCACACCGATGGCCGCTGCGTCTTTGCGTTGAGAAGGATCTCCTCCGCCATGTCCAGGTCTGCGGCAGCATCGACGTAGACGTGACAGTTTCCGTCGCCGTCGATGACATAGGGGACAGTGGCGTTGTCGAGGATCGTCTGGATGAGCGAGTGCCCACCACGAGGGATCAAACAGTCGACGTAGTCGGGCTGTTGCATGAACTCAACAGCAGCCTCCCTAGAGACATCGTCGACGAGCACTATCGAATCCTCAGGCAACCCGACACGCGATACCGCCTCGCGCAGTACCGACGCGATCGCCATATTCGAATTGATGGCCGTGGATGATCCCCGCAGGAAGGCAGCATTTCCCGACTTGAGACACAGCCCGGCAGCGTCCGAGGTCACGTTCGGCCGGCTCTCGTAGATGATCGCCACGACACCCAGGGGTACGCGCACCCGAGAGATCTTCAGCCCGTTGGGGCGCACCCATCCGTCGACCACCTCACCCACCGGATCGGGCAGCGTTGCAACCTGGCGGAGGCCGCTCGCCATCGCCTTCACCCGGCCTTCGTCGAGTCGGAGACGGTCGATCAGCCCCTCTGCGATTCCGGCCTCTCGAGCCGACTCGACGTCCTTCGCATTCGCCTCCAGAACTGTCGATGTCCGGGCCTCGAGCAGGTCGGCCGCTGCGAGAAGGGCCTCATTCTTGATGGCTGTCGAGGCGGTCGCAAGGGTCCGTGATGCGGCCTTTGCACGCTTCGCAAGTTCGGGTATCGGGGTTGCTGTCACATCAACAGGCTAGTCCTGCCGATATCCTCTGGCCGGTGTCGTCCAATGTCCTGAGCCCCGTCGTCGATAGCTTCATCACCGATGTGACCGCAGCGCTGGCTGACGCAACCCGCGGGCTCCAGGACGTCGACACGACACGCTTCCAGGCCGATGTCACCTC
>CAUJEC010000065.1 GCA_963169245.1 Actinomycetota bacterium | reverse complement strand
TGACGGCGAGTCTGACCGACCGTCTCGACATCGTTGTGCACTTCCTCGCGATTCTGGAATTGTTCAAGCAGGGCCTTGTCGACCTTCGTCAACCACAGACCTTCGGCGACATTCAGGTCGTATGGACCGGTGGCGACACCGACGCTGCCGAAGCTCTCGAACTGGTCGACGCCTACGACGGCTGAACCCACAATGGACGATGACCAGAACCAGGGCGAGCCAACCGGATCGGGGCAGATCTCGATGGAGGCAAGCCGAGCGCTAGAGGCCATCATCATGGTCGCGGACCAGCCCGCCGATCCTGCGTTGCTTGCACAGCTAGTCGAACTGAGCCCCACAAGGGTCGAGGAGATCCTCACCGGACTTGCTGAGTCATATGAGGCAGAAGGGCGCGGCTTTCGGCTCGTCAAGGTTGCGGGCGGCTGGCGCTACCAGAGCCACGAGGACCTCGACGCATATGTAGAGCGTTACGTGGTTACAGGTCAATCGGCCAGACTCTCCGCCGCGGCGCTGGAGACCCTCGCCATCGTTGCCTACAAACAGCCCATATCTCGCGCCCAGATCGCAGCCATCCGGGGCGTGAATGTCGACGGTGTCATGCGCACGCTTCAGCAGCGCGGGTACATCGACGAGGTTTCAAAGGACCCCGGGCCGGGCCAGGCGTCCATGTTTGGTACCACGTCTTCATTTCTGGAGAAACTAGGGCTCAACTCGCTCGAGGAGTTGCCATCGCTGGGTGACTTCATCCCAGACGTGGACATCGTGGAGAAACTCGAGCAGGGCCTCCGATTTGAGATCGATGAGGAATCCGTTCCGGCCCAGGAGGGTGATCCGGGCGACGTTCCCGAACCAACTCTCATCGAGCCGGACGCTGTCGCTCCGGCCAACGAATCGTCAGCAACTGAAATGCCGTCGACCTCGGAGGCTGACCACGCCGCCGACAGCGACAGTCTCGCCGACAGCGACAGTCTCGCCGACAGCGACAGTCTCGCCGACAGCGACAGTCCCGCCGACAGCGACAGTCCCGCTGGCGACTGATGAGCGACCCCGACGATTCCTCCAGTGGTGATCGACTCAAGGAGGGGGAGCGGCTTCAGAAGGTTCTTGCTCGCTGCGGATTCGGCAGCAGGCGCGTCTGTGAGGACCTCATAGAGGACGAGCGTGTCCGCGTAAATGGCCACATCGCTATCCTCGGCGCCCGGGTCGACACGGCCGCAGATGTCGTAACTGTTGACGGAACCGAAATCGGCATCTCACCAGATTTCGTCTACTACCTGCTTAACAAGCCCGCTGGTGTGGTCACTACGGCGACGGACACACACGATCGCCCAACCGTTCTCCAACTGGTCCCTACCGAACCCAGAGTTCATCCCGTCGGGCGTCTCGACATGGACACAGAAGGACTTCTGTTATTGACCAACGACGGATCCCTGACCCACCGCATCACACACCCATCCTTCGGTGTCGAGAAGGAGTACCTGGCTCAGGTGAGCGGCACGCCCGGAAGAGGGGCGATCAGAAGGCTTCGAGACGGCGTGGAACTCGACGACGGAATCACCGCGCCGGCTCGTGTGGCGTCCCCGAGTCCGGGGCTATTGCGCCTGGTGATTCACGAGGGACGTAACAGGCAGGTCAGGCGAATGTGCGACGCTGTCGGGCACCCCGTCCAAAGACTCGTCAGAACTCGGATCGCATCACTTTCCGACTCGACGCTCGCCCCCGGCAAGTGGCGCGAGCTTACGACGGCTGAGGTTAGACAACTCGAACGTGACGTCGGTTCCGGCTCTCCGAGGGCGTGAGGGTAATCTCCGGTCGATGAACCGATCAGTTCGCGCAGTCCGAGGCGCCACGACGCTTGAGGTGGATGAGGCCGAACATCTCATCGAACGCGTCACTGAGATGCTGACCGAGATGATCGAGCGCAACGCATTGTCGAACGACGACATCATCTCTGTTCTGTTCACTGCGACTCCAGATGTCCACTCGACGTTCCCCGCAGTTGCTGGTCGACGGCTGGGACTCGGTGATGTTCCGTTGATCTGCGCTCAGGAACTCGACATCGACGGAGCAATGCCACTCTGCATCCGCGTGATGATGCACGTCGAGACCCTTCTTGTTCGCGATCAGGTCCGCCACGTCTACCTTCACGAAGCCCGCTCACTTCGCGACGATCTCCCAGGCTGATGGAAGGCCGCAGTACCAACGGTCTGCCGGAGCATCCTCGCGCGGCTGTCATCGGAACCGGACTCATGGGCGGATCCATCGCGCTTGCTCTTCGTGCCCAGGGATGGCACGTAAGCGGATGGGACGCCGACCCGCAGCAGCGCGATCTGGCGCTGCAACTGGGGGTTGTCGATGAACTCGATGACGAGCCCCAGGCCGACCTCACGTTCCTAGCTGTGCCGGTTGGTTCGGTGGCTGGCGTGGCCCAGGCGGCGCTGGAGCGTGGAGGAGTGGTCACAGACATCGGAAGTGTGAAGGCACCCGTCGTGTCATCGGTGAATCACCCGATGTTCGTTGGCGGTCATCCCATGGCCGGCTCGGAGGCGATCGGCGTGCGCGGCGCCTCCGCCAACCTCTTCGATGGTGCCATGTGGGTCCTGACCCCTACGGTCACCACCGACCCCGAGGCCCAAGCGATGGTCCACTCGGTGGTCCGATCCATGGGAGCCGAGGTCCTGACACTCGATGCCGAGCAACACGACATGCTCGTCGCTACCGTTTCCCACGTTCCGCACCTCACAGCTGCGATGCTCATGGGACTCGCCAGCGCCCGATCTGTTGAGCATTCGGCCCTGTTGCGGCTCGCCGCGGGAGGGTTCCGTGACATGACAAGGGTCGCATCCGGTGACCCTCGAATGTGGATCGATATCTGTGCCGACAAT
>CAUJEC010000064.1 GCA_963169245.1 Actinomycetota bacterium | reverse complement strand
GAACGAGCGGTGCCGAGCGAGCGAGCCGCCGATGGGTTCGCCCCCGTTCCCGCGCCCTCGGGGTCGGTCTCGGTGAGCTTGCGCCATTCAGCCAGGACTTGTTCGGCACGGGCGACGGTCGACAGTTCGGCGGTCAACGCCTCGGCGTCGAATCGACCACTGCGCCAAGGGATGTTCTCGTAGCTCGCGACATCAGGAATCGCCCGATAGGTGAAAGGTGACAACAACCCCTCGTTCACTCCCCTGACCAGACCGCACTCGTAGACCAAGTTGTCCGCACACAGCGCCAACAGATCGGCAGCATCGGCCCGATCTGGGGTGGCAGTCAGGCCCAACATGAACTTCGGACGGAAATGAGCCAGCGCCCGGCGATAAGACATGGCAGACGCGTGATGGAACTCGTCCACAACGATGTAGTCGAACGCAGCGGGTTCAAACCGTGACAGATTCCGATGCAAGGACTGGATCGTTGCAAATACAACGTCACCGTTGGGGGATCGTTCACTTCCAGTGAACATTGTGAGAGACGCCGTCGGTCGAATCTGACGGAAGACGTCACGAGCCTGGGTAAGGATCTCTTCACGGTGAGCCACAAAGAGCACCCGTTCGACTTCCGTTCGGGTCGAGTCGAACGCCGCGAGCCAGGTCTTGCCAAGTCCCGTCGCCATGACCACCAGACCCGCGCTGTAGCCCTCGACCCGTGTCGCTTCGAGCGCTGCGAGCGCGTCGGCCTGAACACTCCAAGGCTCGGGCGCTGGTTCCCATTCGCCGTCACTGTCGGGTAGCGGGGACTCATCATCCACGAGGGTCTGGTCCTGCGTCGGTCCGTCGCCGACCGGCGGGATCGGCCTCCTGACCCGGCGGGTAGCGTTGTAATTACTCAGCCAATCAGCGCTCAGTCGGACTGACCGCTCGTCGTTCCACAGGGCCTCGAACTCATCGCTCAGGTCGCCGAGTGAACGGGTCTGTATGTTCCACTCGACACCGGCCGAGATCCCAGATCTGCTCAGGTTGCTGCTGCCCACGAACGCCGTTCCCCCGCCGCTTCTTGAGGAGCGAAAGATGTAGGCCTTAGGGTGAAAGCTCGTCGAGGGATCACTGAACACGCGGACCTGTAGATCTTCACGATCGAGGAAGAACCCGAGCGCTCCCGGGTCGGTGATGCCCAGGTAGTCGGTGGTCAACAGTCGGATCCGAGCACCTCGCTCGAGCGCATCGTCGACGTGTCGGGCGATCAGATCAACCCCCGAACGCATGACAAAGCTGACCAGCAGATCTATCTGGTCATGGTCATCGTTGATCAGCGCTTGCAGCAACTGGAGTTTGAACCAGCGTGTCTCAGTGCTCACATCTGAGGGCGACGCAGCAGTTACCAGGCGTGACCTGTCACTCGATCTACTCGATCCGCTCGACCCGCTCATCGCTTCAACCGGTGCTGTTGGAGCCAGGTAGTTCGCCTTGTGGGGAATCACATGGCGAACCCCGCCACGCGGGTCATCCACATCACCGGAGTATCGAGGGATGACATGGATGTGCAGGTGGAACACGGTCTGACCAGCGGCATCGCCATCGTTGAACCCGACGTTGTAGCCGTCGGGGGCGAACTCAACATCTATACGGCGCTTGAGCAGGTCGACCAGTTCGAAGATCGCCCGCTGCTCCTCTGTCGTCGCCTCCCACCAGTTGGCGATCAGGCGCCTTGGGATGACCAGTGAGTGGCCCGGACTGACCGGGAATCCGTCCCGGATGGCAAAGGCCGCTTCGTTGGAAGCAATCCACTGGCTCGGGTCCACATCAGCGAACACGGACACCTCAGACATTGGCCTTCTGTGATCCAGCGAGCCTCTCCATGCGCTGAGGTTACCTGGCGCTGGGTGGAACGAACCTGAAGGGCCCCGTCGTGGGAGACGACTCAGCCACGCTCATGGTAGACTAGTGGTATGCAGACCACCATTGATAGGGCAGGTCGACTGGTAGTTCCCAAGGCCCTAAGGGATCAACTCGGACTGGTCGCTGGCCCAGTTGAGGTCACCGCTGATGGCGCAGCATTGCGGGTCGAACCGGTCACCGAGGTTGGCCTTGACCAGGAAGGTGACTGGTTGGTTATCCCGGCCTCTGGTCAGGCAATCACCACAGCACAGGTCCAAGAGATACGCGATGCCGACCAGCGCTAACGAAGGAGTGGTTCTGGTCGACACGAGCGTCGCTGTCGCACTGTCGCTCGCTGATCACGAGCATCATCGGGTGGCCGCAAAGACGCTACGCGGACACAGAATTGGACTCGCCGGGCATGCGGCCTTTGAGACTTTCTCAGTCCTGACTCGACTTCCTCCGCCCGGTCGCCGTTCACCAGCGATGGTGGAGAAGATGCTCCGAACCAACTTCCCCGAGACAAGATTTCTATCTGCAAAGGCAACCAAGGGGCTCTATGGCGAGTTGGCCAAGGGCGACATCGCGGGTGGAGCGATCTACGACGCGCTCGTCGGAGCCGTTGCACGCGAGCACGGATTGAAGCTGATCAGCGTCGACCGCCGAGCACGCGAGACCTACCGAGCCCTAGGCATCGAAGTAGAGCTACTGGGTTAAGCCGAAGCGGCTTCTGAAAGCCGGATTCCGCACGCTTCGATACGGCTTGTAAGCGCTGTGGCTACGCCGAATCAGGTCCGAGCATCAAGAGTCTGAATCGGATGTGCGAGCGGTCCGAACAGATCCCTCACCGGGATCGACATTGTGAGCTTTCCAAGCGAACGCTTTATCGATGCGTTCCGAGAGCAGTCTTCTGCCCAAGTTTGGATGTCACAGGGCCCAGGTACCGTAAGTTCGCTAGATCGTTGACTTTGGTCGACCCAGAAAATCAAATGACCAACGAGATTCACGATGTCAATTACAGATAGCGAGCGGTACGCTCTTTACAAGAAGCTCGAATCTACGATCGGGCCTGACCACGCAGCAGTCCTAATGGAACACCTCCCGCCAGTCGGCTGGGCCGACGTAGCAACCAAGCACGACCTTCAGAACACTGAAGTCGCGCTGCGCGGAGACTTGGAGCTGACTGAGACTGCAATCCGCGGCGACATGAGGGCCATGGAAGCGTCAATCCGCGGCGACATGAAAACTATGGAAACCTCAATCCGCGGCGACATGAAAACTATGGAAGCGACACTCCGAGCCGAAACCGCCGAGCTCAAGGCTCAGTTCTATCGCGCCCTACGAAACCAAACGGTCTCGCTGATCACCGCCCAGACTGCGATGCTCACCGTGATGCTCGCTGTCATCAAGCTCTTCTGAAGGGGAAACCCACGGAGTCGTGGGACGATCGACGTCGACGGCTGGCTTAGTTCGTGGGGCGGCGACGCACGGCCGGCTCACGCAGAAGAATCAGGCGAAGCACGCCCTGTCCAGCTCGTCCGGCTCTGGTGTCAATTCACGGCCTCGGGAGAGCCACCGGTACCGGCACAAGAGAATGACTGCCGATATAGCCGAGCTGTCGCGCTTCGTTATCGCCCCAGCAGACCACGGTGCCACTGCGAAGGGCGGCACATGAGTGGTAGGAGCCCGCAGCCACATCGATTGCGTCGGTGATGGCTGTCAAGGGAACCCAAAGCCAAGAGTATGACGGAATCCGACTGTCGCCCTGCTCACTGCTCAAACCGAGTTGAGCTCGGCACCGAGCCGGCTCGAGTCGCTACAGGTCAATGATTCGAGCAATTGTCTCTCGGATCTTGACTAACGCCGTTGCCCCCACATTTCCCCGAATACCCAAAACGCGTCGGGGCGACAACGCCCGAACATGTTGGCACTGGGCCGCTGAGGTCACGCTGAGACCGTTGAACGCATCGGCCTCGACAATCACTTCGGAGTGAAAATGTCGAAGGTTGCTCGTCAGCGGCACCACTTGGATGACATTGGGCTGCCCGTTCAGGATCCGCTGAGCTGTGACAACCACAGCGGGATGCCGGAAGCCAGCCTCGCGACCGGTCGGTTGACCAAGGTCCAATTCGATGACATCACCCGAGGTCAGCATCAAGCCAAGCAACCTCGTCCTCCCCAAGCGTTGCCGACAACTCACGCCCGATCTGGTCCTGGCGAAGAGACTTCACGGCCAATGCGACGGTGTTTCCCACGGTCGTATTGAGTTCATCAGCGAGACGCTTCAGCTCATCATGGGTCGAAGCATCGATCCGAACACTGGTGCTGTGCATGCAAAACAGCATACAGAGGCTCGTGGGCCCAAGTAAGAGCCCCTTTGTGCCTCGGCTTCGGAGCCCGTGGCTCAGTTCGACTCTCGCGGCCCGTTGTTCATCACCAACAACAACCGCTCGGCATTGAAGTAGGCCCAGTCGCGCTCGGTGCTATCGATGCGGTTCCATCCTGATTCCCAGGTGCCTCCAGCAGGAGCTGGCTTTACTCGCACACCCCATCGCCCGTGGTAGCCCCACCATGGCGGGTTCTCCATGATCTGATCC
>CAUJEC010000063.1 GCA_963169245.1 Actinomycetota bacterium | reverse complement strand
GCTTGCAGGGCGGCCAGAGCAGCGGGCTGTCATGAGTCCAAGGATGAACAAGGCGCAGCGTCAACATCTGGTCGCCTCGTTGCTCGCCGATCATCAGGTGACCAGCCAGTCGCACCTTCTGGATCTGCTCGCGGACGCCGGTGTCGACGTGAACGTCTCAACGGTCTCGCGTGACCTCGAGGAACTCGGTGCAATAAAGGTACGGGTTCCCGGCGGCGAATCTGCCTATGCGGTTCCGGAGCTGCCCCGAGATCAGATCGCTCCGCTGGATCATCTCCGTCGGGTACTCGCGGACTGGGTCGTCGATATCGCCCGATCGGGTGACCTGGTCGTGCTTCGAACACCTCCGGGATCGGCCCATGTTGTTGCCTCAGCCATCGACCGCTCCGCGATGATGAATGTCATCGGGACAATTGCGGGTGACGACACTGTCCTGCTCGTCTCCGCCGAGGGTGATGGCCCTGCTGTGGCAGCATCCGTGAACGAGCTCGCAGGGCTTCTTTGATGGCTGCAGTGGCCGCACGATGTGGCCTTGGCGTGGCCGCGTCATGTGGCCGAGGGAATGCGGGTTGGCAGGACCCCTCTTTGTGAACGAATCTGATATCCGAACCATGGATCGAATGGAGAATCCGTCAAATGGCTAAGCGTGTTGTTCTCGCGTACTCAGGAGGTCTCGACACCTCGGTTGCAGTGCGCTGGATGATCGAGAATCTCGGTGTAGAGGTCATCTGTCTGTCCGCAGATGTCGGCCAGGAGGGAACCCTGGATGGCAATGAGGCCAAGGCCCTGGGCGCCGGAGCGATCGCGTATCACCAACTCGATCTGCGAGAGGAGTTCGCGAACGAGTACCTAGCGCCGGTCATCAAGGCGAATGCTCTCTATGAGAAGCAGTACCCGCTTGTCAGCGCTCTCTCTCGTCCGCTCATCGTCAAGCACCAGGTGGCGCTCGCCCGAGAGTACGGAGCCGATGGAATCGCACACGGCTGCACAGGCAAGGGCAACGATCAGGTGCGTTTCGAGGTTGCAGCGATGGCGCTGGCGCCCGACCTGGAACTCGTTGCGCCGGTCCGAAACTGGGGTTTCACGCGCGAGGACTCCATCGCATACGCAGCCGAGCACGCAATCCCTGTCGGTGCAACGAAGGAGAAGCTCTACTCGATCGACGACAACCTGTGGGGTCGAGCGATCGAATGCGGTGAGATGGAAGACCCGTGGGCCAAGCCGCCCGAAGGTGTGTGGTCCATGACACAGCAGACCAGGACCGATCCGAGCGAAGTCACGATCTCCTTCGAGGCCGGGGTTCCCGTAGCCATCGACGGGCGCCGCCTTCCGCTCCATGAACTCGTCACCGAACTCAACCACACTGTCGGCGCCTACGGCTGGGGTCGACTCGACATGGTTGAGAACCGCCGGGTCGGGATCAAGAGCCGTGAGACATATGAGGCGCCAGGAGCGCTGGCGGTCATGCTTGCTCACTCGGACCTGGAGGGTGTGACGCTCGAGCGCGACCTACAGCGCACCAAGATCTCTTTGGAGCACCGTTACGCAGAACTGGTCTACGACGGACTGTGGTTCTCACCGCTTCGCGACGCACTCGACGCGTTCATCGACAGTTCACAACAGCATGTGACCGGTGAGGTTCGACTCGGTCTGGAACCCAACCGCTGCTATGTCGTTGGACGCAAGGCCAGCAGATCTCTATATGACTATGGCCTGGCCACCTATGACGCTGCGGATCGGTTCCGTCACGCCGATTCGGAGGGTTTTGTTCGCCTTTGGGGTCTTGGACTTGCGACCTGGTCATCTGTTCAGGGTCCCGGGTCCAAGGGCTGATGTCGGAACGTAAGCAACTCTGGCATGGTCGGTTCGACCGAGGTCCTGCTGAGGAACTCGTCGCGTTCACCGAGAGCCTCTCTTATGACCAGAAGCTCGTCTTCGACGACATCCACTGCTCGCGGGCACATGTTCGAGGGCTCACTCGGGCGGGCATCCTGGACCAGGCTGAGGAGACGGCGATTCTGGCCGCGCTCGATCAGGTCGAGTCTGAGTTCTCCGAGCGCGATTTCACCTTCGAGGTATCGGATGAGGACATACACACCGCCATCGAACGCCGGGTCACAGAGATCGCCGGTGTGGCAGGAACCAAGCTCCACACCGGTCGGTCACGCAACGATCAGGTGGCAACAGCGTTTCGCTGGTTCATGCTGCGTGAGCTGCGTGCCACAGCAACCTTGGCGCTCGAGTTGGTCGAGGCGCTCGTAAGTAGAGCCGACGAGGCCGGTGTCGGGGATGGTGGCATCTACCTGCCCGGATACACCCACCTTCAACAGGCTCAACCGGTGCTGTTGGCACACCACCTGATGGCACATGCCTGGGCTCTGCTTCGCGACATAGATCGACTTGCCGATGCCATGGCAAGAACTGATGTGTCGCCGCTCGGAGCGGGTGCATTGGCTGGCTCATCGCTCGGATTGGATCCCGAGACGACTGCTCGTGACATCGGCTTCGCTCGACAGTTCAACAACTCCCTCGATGCCACCTCTGACAGGGACTTCGTAGCAGAGGCCCTCGCGGTACTGGCGATCATCGGCATCCATCTCTCGCGGATGGGGGAGGAGATCGTCATCTGGAGCACCTCCGAGTTCGGATTCATCCGCCTCGATGACGCGTATGCGACCGGGTCCTCGATGCTCCCCCAGAAGAAGAACCCCGATATCGCGGAGCTCGCGAGGGGTAAGGCAGGGCGGCTTATAGGCAACCTGACCGGTCTGCTCGCAACCATGAAGTCTCTACCGCTCGCCTATAACAGAGATCTTCAGGAGGACAAGGAGCCGTTCTTCGATTCCCTTGAGACCGTCCAACTCGGGCTCTCCGCAATGCGCGGCGTCTATTCCACACTCACGTTCAACGCTCAGCGGATGCGTGAGTCGGCTGACAGTCCTTACGCAGCAGCCACCGATCTGGCCGAGTACCTCGTCAGCAAGGGAATGGGATTCCGCGACGCCCATGCAGTGGTTGGTTCTCTGGTTCGACAGAGCCTCGACAACGGTGAACCTCTGGCTGATCTTGTGCGAGGCGACGAGCACCTTGGAGCCGATGCCCTGTATCTATT
>CAUJEC010000062.1 GCA_963169245.1 Actinomycetota bacterium | reverse complement strand
GTTTCACGACCCGAACCCGGGCCGTTCACGTCGACTTCCACCTTGCGGACTCCGTGCTCCATGGCTCGGCGGGCGGCCTGCTCGGCGGCGAGCTGGGCTGCGAACGGCGTGGACTTGCGGGAGCCCATGAAGCCGACGTTGCCGGCGGAGGCCCACGAGATCACGTTGCCGTCCTGATCAGTGATCGAGACGATGGTGTTGTTGAACGAGCTCTTGATGTGCACCACCCCGTAGGTGATGTTCTTGCGCTCTTTCTTGCGGGGGCGACGCCCACCGGCGGGAGGCTTGGCCATTACTTACGCACCTTCTTCTTACCGGCGACGGTCTTCTTGGGGCCCTTGCGGGTCCGGGCGTTGGTGTGGGTGCGCTGACCGCGGACCGGGAGGCCACGACGGTGACGGAGGCCCTGGTAGCAGCCGATCTCCATCTTGCGCTTGATGTTCTGTGAGACCTCTCGTCGCAGGTCACCCTCGACCTTGAGGTTCTCCTCGATGAACGCTCGGAGCTTGGTGACCTCTGCGTCGGTGAGGTCTCGGACCCGAGTCGATTCGTCGATCTCGGTGGCTACACAGATGTCGTGCGACTGGGAGCGTCCGATTCCATAGATATAGGTGAGAGAGATGAGAAGTCGCTTCTCTCTCGGGATGTCAACGCCGGCGATACGTGCCATGTGTCCTTCCTAGCCCTGCCGCTGCTTGTGGCGAGGGTTGTCGCAGATGACCATCACGCGCCCATGACGGCGGATCACCCTGCATTTCTCACAGATTTTCTTGACGCTCGGTCGAACCTTCATAGATTTCTCCGGACTGCACGCAGTCCATGTTTCGCTACAGATGGAAGCAGGTGCTTCACCTGTAGCGGTAGGTGATCCTTCCGCGTGTGAGGTCGTAGGGGGTCAGCTCAACCTGGACCTTGTCGCCGGGAAGAATGCGGATGTAGTGCATCCTCATCTTTCCTGAGATGTGTGCGAGCACCACGTGTCCGTTTTCGAGTTCGACACGGAACATGGCGTTGGGGAGCGATTCTGTGATCGTTCCCTCCAACACGATGGCGTCATCCTTTGGCTTTGCCAGAGCTGTATCCTCCTGAAGCGGCCCCGCGGTAGGGACTTGAAGTCGGTTTCTTATGCGGCGTTACCCAATTACGCGCGACTGATCGCGGAAGGTGGGCACGGGCCGACGGACAACTCTAGAGGGTCTGACCCGCGCGAGCAAAGGCGGCGTGTATCCGGACTCGCTCAATCTTCGGAACGTTCTGCCGACCATATCTCTGATGAGTTCCACGGTGATGGATCTGACCAGTGAATCCGACGCGCCATCCGGGGTGACCGCTCCCCTGCCTTGTGATGCCTCCGATGACAAGAATGCGCCTACGACTGGGAAAAATGGGACCGGGGCAATTGCGATCTGGTCGGTTCTGATAGTCGGCGCAGCGATGCGATTTGGCGTTGCCCTGTTGCCGGAGAGGATTCTGCTGCAACTCACCTGGGATGACGCCTTCTACTACATACGGGTCGCCCAGAATGTCGTGAACGGCTCTGGCTCGTCCTTCGATGGCCTACACCCGACCAACGGGTACCACCCACTCTGGCTCCTGATCATCGCTCCGATCACCGTCCTGATTGACGGCGCAGCACTTGTTCGCGTTCTGGTTCTGGTCCAGGCGACCGTGGGCGTGGCGACGGCACTCGTACTCGTTCGCCTCCTACGACCCAAGCTTGGTGCAGTCCCCGTCGTCGCCGCCCTGTCCATCTGGTGGCTCAACCCGATGAGCGTGACCAACTCGGTCGCGGGGCTCGAGACTGCTGTGGCATGCCTGGCTGTTCTCGTGACAATTCAGGCCGCTTTCCGTTACACCGAGGACCCATCGGCTCGATCAGCTGTGCTGCTTGGCCTCTGTATTGGTGTTTCCTTCCTTGCGAGAAGCGACTCGGTGTTCGCATCGGCGGCTGTCATGGCGTGGATACTCCTGAGAGCACGTCGCCACGAGGTGAGCCCATCCTGGAGTCGGCTACTTCGGCACTGTCTCCTGGCTGGCGCGACCGCTCTGTGCATCGCCGCGCCGTGGTTCCTGTGGAGCCTCGCTCGATTCGGGACCTTCGAGCAGGCCAGTTCCGGAGCGCGGCCGATGGTTCTATGGGACATAGCCAGACGCCAGGGTGTGGCCACAGACTCTCTGGGGTCCCGTATTAGTTTTGGAACAAGGTCGGGTGTGGAGTTCCTCATCGACACAAAGCTCTGGCTGGGATGGCCTCCTGCTGTCGTGGCAGTGGGGCTCATCGTAACGATGCTGATCTGGGTCAGATCTAAGGACGGCTCAACGCGATCGGACGAGGACTCCCAGCAGATCACCTTGATGGGAATCATTCTGGTCGCAGCGGGAGTTCTACTGGTGGTCGTCCACGCCGGCATCCGTATATCACCTCGGTGGTACTACTTCGAATGGGTGCGGCTGGGACTGGGGATCATGTTCGCCGGTGTCACCGCCACATATCTCCGAGTGGGTATGCGCTCCCCAGCAGAGGTCCGTTCACCGGGGCTCGACACACCTGGATTTGATACACCTGGGTGGAGCCGTTCGGAGCAGGCTGACCCGCGGCGCTCGAGGCGTGCCACACATGCGCTGGTTGCCATCGCATTGCTCGCCATATTCGCAACAAGGACCACCATGGCACGCATCGAAAATCCCGAGTTCAAATGGCACTCGACGATGGTCCAGACTGCTGAATGGCTTCGAGCCAACACCGACCCACAGGACCGCATCGTCGCGTTCAACGCCGGGTTCATCAGCTACTTCTCGAACAGGGAGGTCATCAACCTGGACGGGGTTATCAACAACTCCGCTCTCGATGCGCTCCGATCCCGTGATCTCGGGAGCTACATATGTAGCACCGGCGCGCGATGGTACGCCGATTTCGACCCGATAATGCTCGACGAGCACGACCGGTTCATGGGTCCAGACAGAACACGACTTCAGCTTGAGCCGGTGAAACGATTTAAGGCCGACGACTACCCCACCTATGGCGAATCCGAGTTGGTGATTTATCGACTGAGTTGTTCCGGTTAGCCGGAGCTCGGCTGAACCGGTTGGTCTCAGCTACCGATTCGTTCGTCGACGATGGCGATCAACTTCTCGGTGATCTCATCTGGCTCACCAACACCGTTGACTGTCGCCAACAGTCCAATTCCATCGAACAGTTCGAGGAGCGGTGCCGTCTGTTCGTTGTAGAGAGCTAGGCGCTTTCGGATCGATTCCTCGGTGTCATCATCGCGTTGCACGAGGCGGCCACCGCACTTCGCGCAATCTGACGCGTCGGCTTCTGAGTTGACCGAGTAGATCGCTCCGCAGTCCGCGCACACGCGCCGCGACGAGATCCGATCTACAACGACATCCTCGGGGACGTCGAGGTCGAGCGCAACGTCGATTCCGTTCTCTCCGACCATGTTGAGTAGGGCCTGCGCTTGGGGCGCTGTGCGTGGGAAGCCGTCGAGTAGCCATCCCGGGGCAGCGTCGGGTTGCGCGAGTCGTTCCTCGATGACACCGAGCATGATCTCATCGGAGACGAGCTGGCCTGCATCCATGATCGCCTTAGCCTTGAGTCCCAGTTCGGTTCCGTCCTTGACGGCCGCCCTGAGCATGTCCCCTGTCGAAATGTGAGGTATGCCGTAGTGATGGGCAAGGCGAGTGGCCTGAGTGCCCTTGCCTGCCCCTTGGCGACCGAAAACCACAAGGCGGATCGCGTTGTCGTTGTTCGAGTCCATCTAATACTCCCTGCGGGCGAACGCCCGAGCGCCGCCGCACCGCCTGTCCCTTCAGGATTACCCGAAGAGACGACTACTTCTTACTGAGGAACCCTTCGTAGTTCCTCATCATCAACTGGCTGTCAACCTGTTTCATGGTTTCTAGCGCAACTCCGACAGCAATCAGAAGTGATGAGCCACCTAGCGCATATGCAGCACCGCCAGCTCCGGGGCCAAGCAGAGCACGGACGAGGATCGTGGGGAGCACTGCGAGGGCGGCAATGAAGAGAGCACCCGGCAGGGTGATCCGGTTCAGGAGTCGGGCCAGGTACTCCTCGGTCTGTGGGCCGGGGCGGATTCCGGGGATGAAGCCACCCTGCTTACGCAGGTTGTCAGCCTGTTGGATCGGGTCGAAGGTAATGGCCGTATAGAAGTAGGTGAAGCCGACAATGAACAGGGCAAGAACCGCCAGATAGATGGGGTTGATGGTGTTTGCCAGGTTGTCGTTGATCCACTTCGACAGG
>CAUJEC010000061.1 GCA_963169245.1 Actinomycetota bacterium | reverse complement strand
CGTCTCGGGCGTCGTGAAGAACGTCCGACCGCCGTTCACCTTCGCCATGACCTGCACAAAGTGCTGAAGAGCGGGATCGGGCTCCAGCATGAAGGTGTTGATCCGGATCCGCTCCCGCGTGCAACGGGCCACCTCGAGCATCGTGGCATCCACGGTCTCCTGTACGGGCGGATAGTGGAACTCCGGTACACCGAATCGGTTGATGTGGGCTGTGGGTTCGCCGTCGGTGATCATGATGATCTGCTTGGTCCCCGACTGTTTTCTGAGCAGGTCGCGGGCGAGTTGGAACCCGTGGGCCATGTTGGTCCCGTACACATAGTCCCAGGTGACACTCGGAAGTTCCTCGGCTGTGATCACACGCGCCGATTCCGAGAACACCACCATGCCCAGATAGTCCGACGGATACTGCATCGAGATCAGGGAATGCAACGCCATGGTGACCTTCTTGGCTGGCAGGTAGTTGTCGCGCATCGGCATCGACAGCGACAGGTCGAGCATCAGGACAGTCGAGGTGCGGGCGACGCTCTCGGTCTCCTCGATCTCGAAGTCGTCCGGCGACAGTCGGACAGGCGATCGTTCGCCGCGCAGGATCGCGTTGCGGATTGTGCGTTCGAGGTTCAGGTCGAAGGAGTCGCCCCATTGGTAGGGACGCGTCTGAAAACTCCGCTCGTGCCCGAACCCTCGTGAATCGACTTCATGGCGTCCGAGTAGATCCTTGTCGAGCTTTCGGAACAACTGGCTGAGTGCGTCCTGTCCAAGTCGCCGCATCCCCCGGGGTGTCAGTTCCAACTTCCCCTCTCGATGTTCGACAAGCCCCGCGTCCTGCAGCTCGCTCGCAAGGCGCGATATCCGCTCCAGACTCTCCGCCTCTTGTTCGCCGATGAGCTCGCGTACACGGTCGAAGTCGATCTCGGCGAGTGCACCGGGCTCCGCGGCTGACTGGATCATCCTCTCGATCTGATCGAGGTCACCGAGCTCACCCATGATCGACGACGCCATCGACCAGTCGAGCGGATCCGCGCCGTCGAAGGAATAATGCGCGCCCCACCCAGCGTCGGGGAACGCCTGGCGAAGGTTGTCGCTCAGTTGATCCATCTGCCAGCGCAAGTCCATGTCCTCGAGTAGCTGTTCGGAGAGCCGACGCATCTGGTCTCGTTGCTCCGGGGTCATCGAATTGAACATCGCCTGAGCCGCAGCCATCTGCCGCGCCATTATCTCGAGCAGTTCGTCAAGGGTCTGAGGTTCGCCCGGGAACATGTCGCCATAGCGCTCCATGAAGCCCTCGAAGTCCGGCGTTTCGCCCCGCTGACGTTGTCCGAGCATGTCGTTCAACTCGGCCATCATGTCCTTCATGCGGTCCATCTGCGCACCACTCATACCTTGGACTGCATCGGTAAGTTGGTTCACATAGTTGGACATGAGTTGCTCGCGCAGTCGCTCCGAGAGCGTCTCGAACAGTGCAGCCGCTTCGGGCGAGACGAACTCGTAGTTCTCCAGACCCTTGACCCGACCGGCCAGATCCTCGGGCAACATGTCGAGTTCCAGATGCTTTTCGAGACTGCTCGCTCGGATCAGTTCAGAGGACCTCGAGTCCATCGGCGCCGAATCAGTGTCCGCGTCGGGTAGCCCGTCATCCATGGCATTCGCCTGAGCGAGACGCTCATCGAGGGCGTCACGCTCCATCTGGAGCACCTCGTTTAGCTGCCCAGATATCTGGTCATAGACACCACCGAGGTCGAAGCGGTCGAGGCGATCCTGACGGGCACCACGGAGGTACTTGAGGATCTCACGGAGGCCCTGAGTCGGCTTTCCGCTGGCGTCCTCGAAACCCTGGGTCATCATCCGCCGTAACGCTGATCGAAGGTCCCCGTTGTAGAGGAGGTCGTCGGTCAATTGCTCCAAGACGTCATACGCGTCGAGCTCGAACCCAGCCTGGCTGCCGTCCCAAGGGGAATATCTGAAGTGCGGCCGGCCCATGGGATCGAGGCTAGCGGCGACGACCTTCGACTCGGGGTCGCCCGAGGACTCACCTCAATACCTCCACGATTGGCTTGAGGACCGAATCACATGGCTGACAGACGCGTTGGCCGACGCTTCTGCAGTCGACGGGTGAGCGGGCCTCAGAGAGCTCAGGTCCGGATCCGTCAGGTCCGAATCCGATATTGGGCCCGACCACCCACAGCATCCTTGTTTAGCCGTTTGGCTAGGTGCAGCCCTTCGAGGACGAACTCCATAGCGGATGCAAGCATCGCCTCGGATGAGCCTTCGGGGATGAACCCTGCGGCGGCGTCAGCAAGCGGGAACATGTCGTCGGCCAGTTCGGAATAGGTGGCAACCGGAAGGTCCTCTCCGATGTCGATCGGACCATTGTCGTCCACGGACTTGAGAACTCTGACAAGCCCGTCACTGGAGACCGTCTCCCTGAATACCGTCAGAATCGCAGACCTTATGAGGTGATCGAGGATCTGCGGCTCACGTCCCTCCTCCAGAGTCTCGATCTCCACCTTTCCGGCAGTTGAGGCTGGTAGAGCCTCAAGGTCACAGATCCGTGGCACGACGTCCGTCTCGCCATGACCAAGAGCCCGGCGCGCTGCGTTGGCAACCATCACCTCGTAGTTGGAAACCGAGAGGCGGACCGACACACCCGAACGCTGTGAGATGTGTGGGCTCTGACGCGCCAACTGCGAGATCGTGGCGATGATGTCGACCATGAACTCGGGCACCTCGACCTCCATCCCCGGCGCCGAGAAGGGCCTTGCCTCCTGAAGGATGATCGCCTGTTCGGTCTCGACGTCGAGGGGGTAATGCGTGCGGACCTGGGACCCGAAGCGGTCCTTCAACGGAGTGATCAGACGTCCGCGATTGGTGTAGTCCTCCGGGTTAGCCGACGCCACGAGCAGAACGTCGAGAGGAAGACGCAGTTTGTAACCGCGGATCTGGACATCACGTTCCTCGAGCACATTGAGGAGTCCGACCTGGATCCGCTCAGCAAGATCGGGAAGTTCATTCATGGCGAAGATCCCACGATTGGTTCGGGGAACCAATCCGTAGTGAAGCGTGAGTTCGTCGGAGAGGTAGCGGCCCTCGGCAACCTTGATCGGGTCCACCTCGCCGATCAGGTCCGCCACCGATGTATCGGGTGTCGCGAGCTTCTCGCCGAATCTGGCATCGCGATGCACCCAATCGATCGGGGTGTCCTCACCCATTTCAGCGACCAGGTTCCGAGCATGCGCCGATACCGGGTGATAGGGATCATCATTGATCTCGGATCCGGTGATGATTGGCATCCACTCGTCGAGCAGACCCACCAGCGATCGCACTATCCGGGTCTTTGCCTGGCCTCGCTCACCAAGAAAAACGATGTCGTGACCGGCCAGGAGCGCGTTCTGCAACTGGGGAAAGACGGTGTCCTCGTAACCGAGAACCTCGGGGAACAGCGGCTCACCCGATTGGAGTTTCGCAACGACGTTTCGGCGAATCTCGGACTTGACCGGCTCGGATTCCCAACCCGTTGTTCTTAGCTCTCCCAGCGTTGCGACCGTCGGCTGCTCCATGCGCCGACCATAGCGTTCAGGAGTGCGCTCCTGACTCGCGGGCCCAGAGGCCGTGCGGGGGTTGCGTAAGCCGGGGGCGTTAGCCGGCGGTTGCCACGGTTGCCACGGTTGCCATCGATCCAGCCTCTCCGATTAGTTGGTTGTTCTAATCGCGGAGGGGTCGCGATTAGAACAACCAACTAATCGCGGTCGATGAGGATCGGCGGTCGGGGTTGACGATGTTGTCGATCACCTCATCGGGTTGTCGATCAGGTTCATGGTCCCAGCGCTTGTCGGCCAGATGAACTCCGCTGGTTCAACACCCCAGGATCAACCTGAGCCAATCGTCTCGAACCAACTCGTCGTGGACGAACAAGCGTGAGGGTTCCGTTGCTCGGTCGACATCAGCATCCACTTCAGCGTTTCGTTCTGCGCTTGCGTCAAAAGCCGACAGTGCTCGTTCCCGCTGCTCACCGCCGTCAACCGACGGGTCGAGTATCCCGCTTATCACAATGATTCCTGACCGGGACAGTCTACGGAGAAGCGCTTCTGCGAACTCCTCGATCACACCTATCAGGACGTTCGCGAACACGACATCAAATTGGCCATCGAGCGAGTCGAGCGAGTCATCCGATGTCGACACGATTGACGCCACGCCGTTGAGCCGCGCGACGTCCTCGGTCACACGCACCGCCTCGGGATCGATATCGAGCGCGGCCACACGAGTTGCTCCCAGCAGCGCTGACGCGACACCCAGGACTCCGGTCCCGCATCCGAAGTCCAGCACCGAGTTTCCGGCGCTGATGAGGTCCGACACGGCTTCGAGGCAGAGACGTGTGGTGACGTGGGTGCC
>CAUJEC010000060.1 GCA_963169245.1 Actinomycetota bacterium | reverse complement strand
AGATCCAGATGATCGGGTCGCACAACAGCTACCACGTCGCCCCATCGGAGCAGATCCTCGGCCTGCTCGAGTTCTTCGCAGGCGCTGTTCCGGACATCGCGTCGGCGCTCGGCAACCCGGAACTGTTGAACTACACGCATCCTGACCTGACCACACAGTTGCAGCGGGGGCTGCGGACCTTCGAACTCGACGTCTTCGCGGACTCGACCGGCGGCCGATTCTCCTATCCGCTGCTACCGGAACTTCTCGGTCTCGGAGGACCCCGCCCATCGGGTATATCAGGACCGGGGATGAAAGTTCTGCACATTCAGGACATCGACTTCATCTCGACATGTCCGACCCTGGTCAGTTGTCTGTCCGAGATGAGGGAATGGTCGGATGCCAATCCGAAACATCTGCCCATCATCATCAACATCGAGTTGAAGGACGACGAACTACCTGAGCCTTTCAACGGCACACAGATCGAACCGTTCGACGGCGCAAACCTGGATGCTGTCGATGGCGAGATCCGCTCGGTGCTCGGTGACCGCCTGATCACTCCGGATGATGTCCGGGGAACTCACTCGGACCTGCGTACGGCCATCACCGAGGACGGCTGGCCAAGCCTCGCAGAGGCCCGCGGCAGATTCCTGTTCTTCATGGACAACGCCAATAAGCGTGATCTCTACCTCGATGGTCACCCGTCGCTCTCGGGTCGAGTGCTCTTCACCAGCTCTGGCGAGTCGCAACCCGATGGAGCGATCCTCAAGATGAATGACCCTGGAGACGGTTCGGCGATACGGCATCTGGTCGAGGATGGATACATAGTTCGAACCCGCGCCGATGATGACGTGACCGCACCCTCGGCCGACCAGCGCGACGCGGCGTTCGCATCCGGGGCACAGGTGATCCACTCGGACTTCCCCGTCGGACAGTCATCCGCCACTGGCTACACGGTCACCTTCGGGACGAACCCAGCGGCCCGCTGCAATCCGGTGAACACATCGCCCGGGACCTGCTCGAAGGTAGATGCCGCTCTACGTAAGGGCTGAACAGCGTAAGCGTCGAACCGCGGATCTGCATCGAACCACAGACAGCACGGATGATCGAAGCGTTCAAAGCTACGACTCAGGGCCTATTGCACTTCACAGGGCGCACCGTTCACTGGGAAGTAGATCTGCCCACTTGGGTAATTACTGAACCCTGATCAGGTTTTGCTGGACCTTGTGACCGCTCACAAGTACATTTGAAGGATCGTTTCCAAAGTCGGGGAACGGTCTGGGTGAGCCGAACCGAAGCGAAACGCTCGGTCGAGGAGGACTAATGAAGCATAGGAAACTGGCAGTCAGCGCCATCGCGATGCTGGCAACCGTCGGACTTGTGTCCGCATGTACGCCACCTGACGAGGGCGGCAACCTGCCGAAGGTCAACTGGAAGTTCCGTGGAACCCAGGTCCAGGTCATTGAAAGCCAGGACTGCGTCGTAATCATCAACTGCAAGGATGAGCCCTACCTGCTCAATGTCGGGTTCCGCGTGAAGATCGGACAGCCCAACTCGGCTCAGACCTTTGTGGCCAACAATCGCAATTCAGCGCCACAGGATGTTGCCCCCGGCAGCACCATCAGTGTGTCTCCCGCTGCTGGTGGCGAACTCTCTTTCAACGATGTCACTCCGGTTGACCTTCTTGATCTGGGGAACACGAACAACAAGCTTGAGATCGTCGGCAGCTACGTTTGGGCATCCGAGCAGGACAGCATCGGTAATGGTCTCGCAGCCGACAGCACCGCCAGCATGCTCAAGGATGCTCTCAACGCGACCTTGGCCACTGCCGATATATCTGGCCTTGACGCCAACGCGATCCTCAGTCTCGTGATGAGCAATATCGGCAACGCTCTCGGTGTCGCAATCCAGAACGTGCCGCTGTTCGGTCTGGGTGACGACATCCTCGGTGGCGGTATCTATGTTGGTATCGGCGCTCGTGGAGCACTTGGCGGGGCGATCGATGCCCTCTTGGGTGACACCACTATCCCGACGATCAATCTCGGACTTGATGTTCCGCCGCCGATCACAGGCGGAGGAATCTTCACGATGACCGGCGCAAAGACATTCAACCAGACATGGACGGGTCGTAAGGGCGGTCTGAACCCGATCGATGGCAAGCACCAGTGGTGGATGACCGCAGGCCCAGCCTGATCTACATCCACTCAGAGTTCTGAGACTCAACTCGAAGGGGTCCCGCACTGCGGGGCCCCTTCAGTCGTTTTCCTCACCTGTCGGTCTCATCCGCCTCCCGCTTCCATCCGCCATGGGGACAGTGGTGCGAGGGTTCATTAAGGCACGGGGTAGCGCCAGACACGACAGGGCGCCCCCAACCGGCAGGTCAGCCTGCAGCGCGGGTCGCTCGCAGGGGGCGGTCCGCAGCAGCCAGTACACGGTCAGCCGCCCGCATCGCCCACCCACCGGCGCCGGGCGTGGATGAGTCGACCAGATTCCCCATGACCTGAAGCGTGATGTTCGCTATCGCCTGTGTGCCGACAGCAAGCCTGAGCCCTGAGCGCAGGATCATCGGATGGCCAATCAGGAACGAGAACCGTCGTCCCGTACGCAGGAAGGCATCGAATCGTTCACCGATCTCGATGTCGTATCGCCATGGCGCAGAGGTCGGATCCGCCAGGAACAACTCTGCCGCGAGCGAGCCCGATTCAAGTCCGTAATCGATGCCCTCACCGTTCATCGGATTGATGAGCCCAGCGGCATCGCCCACGGCAACCCAACCCTGGCCATGACGCCGGGTCGCGCTCATAGGCAGTCGCCACGCCCGAGGCCTCTCTAGGTCCTCACCGAGTTGCCAGTCGGGGCCTACGAGTGCCCTGTAGCTGTCCTGGAGGTGATTCAGGTTGAGCGACTTGAACCCCTTCATCGTCGACAGCGCCCCG
>CAUJEC010000059.1 GCA_963169245.1 Actinomycetota bacterium | reverse complement strand
GGGGGTCAGGATCGTCGACTACCTCCAGACCCGGAACACGCTTCTCTTCGTGCGGGAACACAGTGGGAACTATCACGCCTTCATTCGCCTCTGTATCGCGATCATTCAACTTGGAAAGGGCGTAATAGTGCCATCGCAGCGCCCACTGATCTTCGATCCATTTGCACGGGTACTCGGCATCCGCGACTACGTCCTGGGACGCTTTGGGCCACCATGAATCCGCTCGTCATCCGATTCGGAGACGAACGAACGTGTCGGAAGTTCTGACGTCAGCGGTTCTGGTGACGGTACAGACGATCCGCGCCAGCATCGAAACCCGGAAGCTGCCCCTCGAAGGCGCCTTGGTGCTGAGCTACAAGATCCGCGACGATCTCCTCGACCTCGACCCAGTTGCGCGCCCGTAGACCACCGATGTGGCGGTTGTAGGACTGCTCGAAGGCGATGACTGAATTTCCGGCACCTCGTAGTGCCTCGATGTTGTGCGGGGCATCCTCCACATACGCGTCGGCCTGGACCTCTGGCTTTCGACCGAGGAAGCAGATGTCTCGGTAGGGGATGCTGTTGGAATCAAGCCACTCGACGGTGTCCGAGACGATCGCCCGATGATCCCAGTTCATGACGAGCCTGTGGGTGACAATCCGAATCCAGACGCCTGCATCGGAGAGTCTCCAGAGCGCTTCAGACACCCCCTCCATGGCAGGCATGTCAAGAAACATTCGATGCTCTGCCACTGCTCGACGATGGATGTCGAGAAACGACTCCGAATCCAGATCCCATTCGATGAAGTCCCACGACACGTCGTCGGTCAGGCTTGGCTCCTCCACACCACGTTCACGGGCCACAGCGGTCCGGAACGCGGCGAAGTAGTCGCCACAGACACCGTCGAGATCGACACCCAGCACGAAGTCGGTCATCGCCGGTCAGGTGTTCGCCCGCTGCGCCGGACCGCATCATTGGCGAGGATCTCGAAGGTCGAAACCGCTGCCGCCTCCCAGGTGAGCTCCGCTGCACGCTCAAGCGCTCCGGCATTGAGGGCCCTGCGCAGTTCGGGGTCAGTTGCGACCGCTACCATTGCATCCACAAGATCAGGATCCGCTGAGCGAAGGATCCCGCTACGGTCCGCACTCACGGCATCCGAGTGGCCGGCTATGTCGGTGGCGACACTCGGGGTGCCACACGCCGCTGCCTCAGTGAGAGTCATTCCCCATCCCTCGCGAACACTCGCGGAGACCGCCATCCATGCACGTCGGTACAACTCACGCAACTCGTCATCGGAGATCCGACCGGCCAAGGTGATGTACTCGCCTGCATCCAGCTCGTCGATGAGTGATGTGATCGAATCCCGCTCGTATCCCTCTCCGACGATGACGAGTTCGAAGTCGGGGACACGCTCATGGACCTTGGCGACGATTCTGACGAGCCGATGGAAGTCCTTCACCGGCACGAGTCGCCCAACGGCCACAGCGAGAGGCGTCGGGGACTTCTCACCTCCGGGAGTGAAGTACGGGTCGACGCCGGGCATCACGATGCTGACGTTCTCCGCTCTCATTCCAAGGTCCTCGATGATCTCGGTTCTGGAAGACTCCGAAAGGGTCACTATCGGTTGATTTCGATAGATCTTCGGAGCAATCTTGGACTCCAAGGTGTCTCCGAAGGCCGCCAGCGGCTTCGAGAGCGTCATGCCCCACATCGGCCCGTGGACATGGTGCAGCCAAATCGATCGAGGTCCACGCCACCACAGCGGAGAGAGGAAGGGCATGCCGTTCCAGATCTCGACCAGCGCATCGCAGGGCCCCAGACGTCCTGCGATCTCCGAAAGAGGACTTCGCAGGAACACTCCGTACCGGCCTGCTTTGCGCGACACCGTGTAGCCGTCGCGCACGTCGCTGCTAGGCAGACCCACCGCAGCTGAAGTGCGCATCGTAACCTGGAGGCCGCTCTGCGCCCAGATCGCTGCGATGTTGTGTGCGTGTACCTCCGAGCCTCCGGCCTCGTCATCATCGAGGTCACGCCACGCGAGCATATGCACATGGCGAATCCCGGCTTCGTCTGCCATTGCGGCAATCGCCTTGGTCGTGGCATCACTTGCTGTTGGGGTCTGCAATGGTCGAAACCGATCTCAGGTCTTCTCGGAATCCCGGTACTGACTCGGGAGCCGACTCGTGTGCCCGCATCTGAGGAAGGGGCCATTTCGGCTTCTATGCTAACGGGGCAGATCTGACACGGGACTGATGCAACCGTTGCAACGTTGCACTCAACCCGGGTCGCCCAAGCAGTACCCATTCAGGAGAATCACTTGAAACTGACCGGCGAACGCCCCATGCAAGGACAGACGCCCGATTCGCTACTGGCGCTTCACGCCGCGGGTTATCGGGAGGTTCGTGAGCGGGTCGGACATGGCAGGATGCTCGACCTCGGCTGTGGTCTGGCGGATGGAACAGTGACCTTCGCATCGGATGATCGCATGCTCGTCGGGGTCGACTATGACCAGCCGACGGCCGCCCAGGCCATCAGGCTGCATCCGAGCATCGATCTAACGACCGTGTGCAGCGACGGCGCCAAGTTGCCTATTCGTACCGGATCCTTCGATGACGTCTGTTCCTCACATCTAATCGAGCATTTCGTCGAACCGGAGTACCACGTGGCCGAGGTCGCCCGTGTGCTCGACGATGAGGGAAGCGCGTTCTTTCTGACACCCAATAAGCCGGCTGACTTCGAGAACCCATTCCATGTGTACCTCTTCGACCCAGAGGACCTTCGGAAGATGCTCGGTCGACACTTCTCGTCGGTGGAGGTCCTGGGCCTCGATGCAACCGAACACGTCAAGGCTGACTTCGAGAAGCGTCGGAATATGGCGAACAAGCTCCTTCGCCTCGATCCATTCGGTCTGCGACACAGGCTTCCCCGTAAGGCGTTCGTCTGGTTGCACGAGACGGGTCGCCGTGTCGCCTACCGCTTCACCAATCAGGAACAGGTCGGTGGGGCGTCGGGAATCACTGCCGATGACTTCTTCACCACCGAGCAGATCGACCCGTCCACGCTGGTTCTCCTGGCAGTGGCGCGCAATCCGATTCGATGAGGGCCGATTCGCTGAGGGCCGACTATTGGTCGGTGTCCGATCGCGTCGATGGCGAGTCGGTGCGCTGCACCAGAGCATCGACTGCGATCGACACCACGAACAACGAGGTGGCGACGATCGACCAGGAGTGCGTCACTTCGAAGTTCGCAACCCATTTGAAGTCGATCGGGTAGCTGCGCAGGGCCTCAGCGAGCGTTACGTATCCGAACGCTGCCGCGAAGAGCCCCAAGCTTGCGGCCCGTACCAACCACCGGCCGACTGACGACGTCACGGCAAGAACTGATGCGACCGCTGTAATTGCCCCGGCGACAGGACCTCCGAAGAACGCGCCGAGAATGCCGGCCATGACGACCACCATGGCCATTATCAGTGGTCTGGGCGCCACTTCGGGGTCGGTTTGTGGGATCGCGAGCGCTGGTAGGACTGCGGCTTCCGGATCGGTCTCGAGTGGATCTCGCCCTCGTGGTCGCGGCCAAAGCGCGAGCGCCAGACATACCAGAACCCCCACTGCGGACAGGCCGAGTCCGGTCCAGACCATGCGCTGGGGTGTCCACCGCAACTCGATCGTCGTGCTTGGGCCCAGGTCCGCCGGGTCGACCCGCCAGCCATTGGCGAAACCGTTGATGAGAACCGGCTTGCCGAGGTCACGCCCATCGGAGGTGGTTGCGGTCCAACCATCGGAACGGCTCTGACCAAGGATCAGCCAGTACGGCCGCTCGGTGGCAGCGGGCGTGATGCGATAGCTCAGGCGCCCAGTGCGCTCACTCTCGATCACCGGCACCGATCTCGATGCCCGAGATGATCCGCCCTCTGTGGCCGAGCTGCGGGTGGATGACGCTCCGGTAGCCGCGTCACCACCTGCGGTGGACCTCAGCGTCAACAGATCGAGATCGAAGCCGGTCATAGTTCCCCGACCGGTGACGAGGTCTACAGTTCCGGACTCGATCCGAGCCGGAACGGCACAGCCGACCACGTCGATGATCCCCCCGGTGGAGGCCGCCGAATAGGTGCCACTGAGGCGTAGCGGAACCTTGGCTCCGTCCACGGTGAGTAGGTCATCGCGGCACTGGGTACTGAACGGGGAATCATCGGCCGGAACCTCTATCGCGGGCAGTCCAACCTCATTGACTGCTATGGGAAGAAGTGTGGGAGTACCGGAGAACCAATCCTTTGAGTGACGCTCCTCAACAGCGTCGATCGAGATGCTGAATGTGGTCCCGGTCAGCTTTCCGGTGGCGAAGTCGATCTGCGCCATCGCATCGCCTGGGTTCGTCAGGCCGCTGTTGGTCACTGTTTTGCGGGAACCTGCGTCGAAGGTCCCCACGCGTGTGCCATCGACGTCAAGAGAGATCCGCGTCGGAATCGAGTACTTACGGCCGACCATCGCGGTCAGGGCCAACGAGTTGATGCTTACCGGGTTCGGATAGGTGAAGCTCAACTGTTGGGCCGGGTGATTGACAGGGGAAATGTACGCGCTGAGAAGATCTCCATCAACGGCCGACCGTGCCCGGGAAGCGATGCTGCCGGGCATTCGCGCGGAGGATGTCGCATCGATACCGCCAGTCGCAGCGGATGACAGCCCGAGTAGTTCATCGATCTGCGCATCGGTCCGGTTGACCGAGAGACGACCCTTACCAGAGATCGAGTAGCTGCGAGCGACGGGGTTCTCGAGGCGCCTGCTCATTGACGGCTCCTCATCGGCGGCTAGAACATCGGACTGATTTGGCGCACGCCTTGTGAATATGTAGCTCAGATCGTGACCGAGTGACGATGCACCAAGTTCGCCGAGCAGATCCGTTGGTGGGCGGATGACCTCGTGGACGGGATCTACGCCCGGGATGGTCACCTCCGCGAGCCCCACATCTGAGATGCCGCGATATGAGGGCTGGGGCCCTATGTCGGTCGCCTCGACGGTGATACGCAGAGATTTGAAGGATCGTGTCGGGAAGGTGATCTCCTGACCGGGACTGACTCGTGAGGCCTTGCCCAATTCGACTCGAATCGGCTTGCCGGAGTCGAAGCGCAACGAGACGGCGGTCATCCATCGGTTCTTGGCGCCCTGACCCTGCAGGAGAGTGATCCGATCGGTTCGGACACGCTTGTTCAGGTCGATGTCGAGGAACTCGCCCTCGGCCTTGGCGAACGCTGCGACTCGCCATGCGGTCGATTCGTCGCCGTCCATGGCGTTCACCGCTCGGTCACCCGGCGTGTAGGTCACCTCGTTGCCATAGCGTGAGGAACTCAGCGTCGCTCCACCGATCTGCTCACTCACCGACATCGTGTCGTCACCGGCGTCTGGGAACAGAGCCAAGCGATTGTCGGTCAGATCCTTGACCGCCGAGGTCTCACCGGGGCGTTCTGTGTAGCCGGAGTTCTCACGGACCGAACCCCAACGACGTGCCTGTCGCCGATTCGTATCGGTCACGACAAGGGATGCCCCCGACTTGCCTGCCAGATCGCGAAGGGCCTTGAGGTTCTTGGAATACGACGCCGAATAGAACAGTCCCCGGTCCGGGTCGAGGTCGCCGGACGCAGCTAGGCCGACCACGCCGTCACCGTCACCGGCGAGGATGACGGGTCGGGTGGAGTCGACCGCCCGCAGGATGCTTCGGGCGTCCTCGACCGGAAAAATCGATACCTGAGGGGGATCCGCGGCACCGATCGGAATCGCATAGCTGCGTGAATCGTCGACGGGTTGATTCTCGGTCGTGTTGTTGCGATCAGTCGGGCCGAACCGCTGGGGTTGCCCCAATCCCGTAGCCGCTAACAACTGGGCCCACGTCTCGCGTGGCCGTGGAGTCAGATAGCGCTCGTATTGCAGGTCGGCCCTGAAGACGATGTCGCCAATTCCCATGAGGCGGGAGACGGGAGCGAGCACCGACGCGTCGGCACGCCCGGCCTGGAACGGCGCGTCGAGGGCATTGAGCAGGTTCGCCGACGCCGGGGTTCCATAGGGGATCAGCTCTCGGGCGACGAACTCACGGTCGGTGAGTCCGGGAGTGATCGGGTCGACTGTGTTTCCCCAGCGATAGGCAGCGAAGTCGATTCCCGGAAACTCGAGCGCCCGAGTACTTCGATCACCCGCACTGAGAGCGTCGGCCGCCTTTGTCCAGTATTCGGGTATCGACTCGTCACGCATCAGGTTCCGGTCGACGAGCTGACCACGGAACAGTGGCACCATGTTCAACAGGATCAGGGCCAGCAGCGCCACCGAAACGGGCCGGTGTAGCGATGGACGTGCCTTGGAGATGGCCGCCACTCCACCGCCGAGGAACACCGCCAGAGCAAGAACGATCAGAGGAGCGGCACGCGGTGTCGAGCGGAACGAGAGTCCGAGATCGGATCGTGACCACGTCTTGAAGACCGATCCGTAGGGCGTGGGCGTCTCCCATGGGTGAGCTCCTATACCAAGGACGAGGCCAGCAGCGAGAATGATGGCGAAATAGAGCCTCGTACGCCATCTGGTCGCAATTGCCGCGAGTAGTCCCATGCCCGGGATGAAGAACGACAGGGCAACCGCCAGTTTCGCCTGAACGAAGGTGATCGATGAAGCAGTCCAGGGCCCGAGTCCGTCCTGGCCGTAGAAGAACCAGTACCCGAGCCCCCGCAGCAGTTCGGTCCCAAGTGCTGCATCCGCAACGGTCTTATAGGTCTCGGTGTAACGCAGGATCGGTATGCCATAGGTGCCCTGGATCATCAGACCGGCCAGCCACCACAAGGATGTGACAAGGGTTAGCACTGAGATCTTGAGACCGGCAATGAGGGTGTTGGAGAAGGTCGATTCTCGAAGTACGAAGGTCGCATAGACGAACCACAGGATCGGCCCCACCATGACCAGGACGAGCGACGTCGCGTTGACGCCTCCGACGGTCAGCGTCACCAGAGCGAAGACCGCCGGTGATGCCCAGTCCTTTCGCCGCAGACAACGAACGGCCAGTCCGATGAGCCACGGAAGCCCGGCAAAGGGCAGAAGGATGACCGAGATCCGCGCCGCGTATTCGAGTATGTATGGGCTGAGCGCGTAGGCGAACGCTGCCACGGTGACACCGGTGCCCCGCCAGTTGAGTTCGCGGAGCATCCATCGGACCCCCATGCCTGCAGCGAAGATGATCGAGCCCATCCAGAGCCGCTGAGCGACCCAGTCCGGCAGACCCAAGGCATCCATCACGAAGTAGTACGGTCCCATTGGCCACAGGTAGCCGATGTTCTGATGCGTGACGGTCCCGAGACCGATGTTGGGGTCCCACATGTAGGGAGCACGCGAGAGCAGGCGTCCCGGGTCCAGATATAGGTAGGTCTTCGTGTCGGCTCCGACCTTGCCGGGCTTGGTCAACAGAAGCGGGATGTAGCTGACAGCGAGCAGCAACAGGACGCCCGGGGAGGGGCGCCGGTCCGACCATGGTCGTCTCTGTGTCTGCGTTGCGGGTTCTGAACTCATGGCTCGGTTGCCCGAAGGTAGTCGCTCAGTACCTCAGAGGTGTCCTTCGGGAGTACAGGTCCCGTCGATATAGAGTCCTGAGCTTGACCGCACCTGAGCCGCCAATGGCACCGGAGAAACACTCCGCCGACGTCCGATCCGCCGATGATCGGCGCAGCTACGTAGAGATCAGACGTAGTTTCGTCGCTTCAGCGTCCGTCGGTGCTCTGGTCGCCTTCGTCGTCTTCGTGGTCCTGCTGCAGGGCGGACGCGACGGTCTGCTCGGAAGGGACCTTCTCGGCAACTTCTACGACGGACAGGCCAGGTCGATCGTCAATGGCCATCTCGACGTTCCGGCCGACGTTCCGGGTTTCGAAGGCTTCGTCATCGACGGCCGAACCTACATCTATCAGGGACTGGCTCCGGTCATACCACGCCTGCCGATTGCCGAGATCACCGAGCTTCACGGGCGGTTGACCGGCCTGTCGATGATCTTTGCGCAGTTGATGACTCTGGCGTACATCGTCGTTGCGGCATGGCGCACGAGGCTGTCGGTTCGCGGTCTGGTTCCGATGACGCGTTATGAACGACTTGTCGCGCCGGTCGCCATTTTCGGCGTTTCAACAGGGCTGATTGCGTTCCTCGCGTCACGAGCCTGGGTGTACCACGAGGCCTCGGCATGGGGAGTCGCTCTCACCCTTGGTGGGCTTGTCCACCTGGCCATCTGGCTCGATGGGCGCAGCGGCGAGGCCGCTGATGACCCGAAGACACCCGGGATGTGTCGCCAACCTCTCCTCCATGTGTCGGTGGCCACACTCTTCGCCGGACTTGCCTTCAACTCGCGCAGTTCTGTTGGAGTCGGTCCACTGCTCGCACTCGGCATCTGTGCAGGTGTTCTGACGTTCGAGATACTTCGACGACGTTCCTCAAGCCAGATGAGGTCGAGCCTCGCGGCACTGTTGATCATCGGTATCGGGTCCGGAATGCTCGTCGGCTTCTATGGGGCGATCAACTACGCGCGATTCGGGACACTCATCAGCGTCCCACTTGACCGACAGCGACTTGTCCAGATGGATCCCCTCAGGACCAAGGCGTTGGACGCCAACGGAGGCTCGCTCTTCGGTCTCGCCTACACACCGTCCGTTCTGACCCAGTTGCTCAGACCGGACGCCGTTGAGTCCCGATCCGTATTTCCGTATGTGGGGTTCCCATCCGAACGGCCATCGGTTGTTGGCTCCGTGGTCTTTGCCGAGCGCGACTTCTCCACCAGCATTCCCAACTCTGCTCCCCTCGGCTTTGTGGCAGGCCTGATTGGAATCGTCGTAGTGGTCATTCCATCGAGATTCGCCGCAGAATCCGAGCGACTGCGACGGCTTCGAATACCTGTCATCGGAGCGTTCCTGAGCGGCGCGCCGATTCTTGTCTTCGGCTACATGGCCCAGCGATACATGCTCGACTTCTATCCGTTCGTTGTACTCAGCGCCCTTGTCGGGCTCAACGCGGGGGCGCGCTGGCTGCTCGACGATGCAGTCTCCTCACACGCATCACCCTTAAGCAGACGCCGTGTGGTGGCTGGAGTAGGTATCACCGCGTTGGCTCTCGCTGGGGCGTGGGTCACTTCGTCTGTCACACTGCAGTACCAACGGGAAATCGCTCCCGGACTCACGTCGGTCAATCGCTCTGGATGGCTGGCCGATCAACTCAGGTTCCCCGGTCGATTCGATCTGAACCGAGTCAGGGGCGCCAACGACCTGCCTACGGGTCAGACGGATCGCAGCGCAGATGGTCGGCGCAGACCTAGACCGATAGGTCAACCCGCGGTCATCGGCAGATGCAACGCGCTGTACCGCTGGAGTGGGCACGATTGGCTTCTGATCGAATCGACTGGTCTGAAGAGCGACCAACCCACTGGTTTCACCGTGACCGTCCGCTCAGACGGCGGCAATCTGAACCACTCAAACCTCCGGCTGATCGAACGGACACCCGCCGGGAGTGACGATGTTGAGGCCATCGAGTTGGTCGATCTGTCCGGAGCCGTTGGGCTGCGAGCGACCTATGACCCAACACCATCGCAGACTGTTCTGGACAAGGAGCTTCCCACAGGGTTCGAATTCAGATTCGACGTGACCGAGGACCCGCGCCACGG
>CAUJEC010000058.1 GCA_963169245.1 Actinomycetota bacterium | reverse complement strand
AGGCCCCTCCTGTGCACCTTGGAGCATCTCCTCGAGTTCCTCGGGAAGTGCGAGCGCCTCGGCGGCCTCCGGATCGAGAGCGAAGCGCGCACCCCTCAGAGCGAAGTAGACCTCGAAGATCGTCTCGAAGGAGCGCCAGTGTGCATGGTTCTTGACCAGGGTCGCTGCGAGCGCGTACTTGAACGCGTCGCGATCATCGAGAGGGATATGTCGGACCGCCTCCATGGCATCGAGGTTCTCGGTGAGCGACACCGGCAGCCCGGCCTTGCGGAGCTCCACGATGAAACCCGCGAGCAGGTCGACCATCGAGCCGCCGACCGCCAGAACAGCATCCGCGTCGGTTTCGCCCAGAGCGAGGTTCCCATCGGAGTTCGGTTTCACGGTCTCGTCGCCCACGGTCTGATCACTCATGGTCTCCTCGCTCATGAGGAGGTCGACAGGGGCGAGGCCTTGTCGAAGGACTTTCGCTCTGCAGTCAGTTCCTTGACGGCTTTGGCGATGTCGCTCTGGTACTTCAACAGGATGTTGATGGTGGAGGCCGCCGTCTCTGCGTCGACCTGTTCGACACCCAACAGAACCAGGGTCCTGGCCCAGTCAAGGGTCTCTGAGACAGAAGGCGACTTCTTGAGTTCCAACTGGCGGATCGAACGGACGACCCGGGCGACCTGATCTGCAAGCGATTCACTCAGATCCGGCACCTTGGTCATGACGATCTCCTTCTCGCGATCCATGTCGGGGTAATCGACATGGAGGTAGAGACAACGACGCTTCAGCGCCTCGGAGAGTTCACGGGTGTTGTTTGATGTCAGGAAGACCATCGGTATCTGCCGTGCGGTGACCGTACCGAGCTCGGGAATCGACACCTGATAGTCCGAGAGGATCTCCAGGAGCAGGGCCTCGGTCTCGACCTCGACTCTGTCGACCTCGTCAATGAGCAACACGACGGGGTCCTCCGCACGAATCGCCTCGAGCAGCGGACGTTCGAGGAGGAAGTCATCGGAGAAGATGTCGTCCTCGATGTCGTCCCAGTCCTGGCCGCTGGTCTCGGACTTCGATGCCTGAATACGAAGGAGTTGTTTCTTGTAGTTCCACTCGTAGAGGGCTTTGGACTCATCGAGTCCCTCGTAGCACTGGAGGCGGATCAGGCGGGCACCGAGAACCTCCGCCACGGATTTTGCCAACTGAGTCTTGCCGGTTCCCGCAGGCCCTTCCACGAGGATCGGCTTACCGAGTCGGTCAGCGAGGTAGACGATTCCGGCGATGCCCTCATCCGAGAGGTAGTCAACCTTTCGGAGCGACTCACGCAAGCCCTCGACACTGTCGAATCGTGGTTGTTGCGCGGTTGTGGCGATATCGGTCATGCCCTGAGCCTACCGATCGACTTGACCGGCCGGTCAATCACGCCGGTCCGGGCATGAATCGCACTACGTTGGCGGGACCAACCCACACATCACCGGTTCAGAAAAGGGAGACAGAAGTGCTCAAGGGATTCAAAGAGTTCATCATCCGGGGCAATGTCGTAGACATGGCCGTCGGTATCGTCATCGGTGCTGCGTTCACCGGTGTAGTCACAGCATTCACAGACAACGTGCTGATGGCATTCATTGGTGCCATCGTCGGAAAACCCAACTTCAATAAGCTCGTGCTTGAGATCGGCAAGGGCAAGATCCAGTACGGGATGTTCCTCACTCAACTCGTTGCGTTCCTCATCACAGCGGCCGCCATCTATTTCACTGTCGTCGCCCCGCTCAACGCTCTCGCTGCACGTCGTAAGGCGGGGAAGGCCGAGGAAGTGGACCCGACCGACAACGAGAAGATGATCTCGCTCCTCGAGGAGATCGCCGCCCAAGGTCGGCGCTGAAGGCCACACTGCGCTTGGGTCAACAGGCGCCAGAACGATCGGAGATCAGTGGCGGCTTCAGGCGCATCAGCTGCCGTCGGACACTGCTACCTCGACCGCTCGGCCCAGGAGTCCCGAGAGTTCTGTCGATCGTTCCTGAGCGGCGTAGATCTCCAGATCGAGGGGCCGGTCGTCGGTGGGCGACAGGATCAGAGTCACCGCCTCTCGACTCTTGCGCTTCGCAGAGGCCGTTTCATTCATCTCCACACGAACCTCGGCGACTCTTTCGTCGTGATTGCGATCCAGCCCGATCGCTGTTCGCAGTAGGGCGGCAAGACCACGGACCCGTTCCTGGTCCTCTGAATGAAGCGCGGCAAACTCCGGGTGTCGCTCAGTAGGCGCGCTCTTGCGGTGATATCTGGCGATCAGCGCAATCAACTCGATCTCCGAATCCGTGAAACCCATCAGGTGCTCGGTGTTTCGGATCACGTAGTAGCTGTGCTTGTGATGTGCTGAGTGCGCAACGAACATCCCGACATTCGACAACAGCGCAGCTACCTCGAGCAGCTCCCTTGATTCGGGTCTCAGTCCGAGCGACTCACCGAGCTGATCGAAGAGCGATAGAGAGAGCCGGGCGACGTGTATTGAGTGATCAGGGTCGTCGTCACAGAGTTCCATCAGGTGGAACACCGACGAGCGGCGGAGGTCGGCCAGGTCCGTGCTTCCCGACAGGCCAAGCCGACCAAGGGTGTCTAGGAGCACACCCTCTCGGAGGGCCAACTCCGAGACAGTCAATTGTTCCAAAGCGAGTGTCAGGCAGATCTGTTCGAGAACCACTGCCCCACCGAGGATGATGTCTGCACGCGACGGGTCCATTCCCGGAAGATTCCTTCGTTCCTCCGGGTAGCCAGCTCCTGCGAGTTCTGAGATCAGGTCGCTCAACGCTGCTCGCGAGAAAGTCGCTGCGTTCAATTTCGTCGGGATCTGTCCGGCGCCTCTCGTGAGGATCATGAGGGCGAGCGCCTCAGCAGTCCCCGACGTGACCACAGCTACATCGCTGTTGAGCTTGCGTGTCTCGTGGGCGAGCGGCGCCACCACTGAACCGACATACTTCCTGCATTTGGCAAGGGACTTGGCTCTGACAACTCCGTCCGGGAAGAAACGGTTACTGACCCTCAAAGACCCGAGCTTGATAGATCTGGCGTAGCGAGTACCACCACCACGGCCGAAGAGAACTTCGGTTGAACCGCCGCCGACATCGATTAACACGACGTCCGAATCGAAGACAGGAAGCGCCTGGATCACACCCAGATAGATGAGGCGGGCCTCCTCGTTTCCGGAGATCACATCTATCTCGACCCCAGTCTCTGCACGAACCCGATCCAGGAACACCGAAGCGTTACGCGCCTCGCGTACTGCCGAGGTCGCAACCGCACGGACCGGGGCGCCGAATGACTCTGCGAGGGTCACACAACGGGTGATTGCCGCTACTCCCCGATCGATTGCATCGGAGGCGAGTTCCTTCATCTCGCCCGAGCCGCTACCGAGCCGAACCATGTCCTTCTCTCGGGTCATGACCTCGAAACGACCATTGGCAGCCACCCGGGCTATGACCATATGAACCGAGTTCGTACCGACGTCGATCGCTGCAATCGCGTCCGGGTTGGCCATCTCCGGAGTGTAGGACGACGACAAGTGCGCGCCAGCAGTCACGGTGGACGAGGTCGCACGCATGGCTGCGCGCTGTCACGCACGAACATCGCCAATGTCCACACCACTACGCCGACAACACCGTTGTCGTGGCACGATGTTCGGCAGTGTCAGCTCACCTCAGAACGTCAGATCACCACCGAGCAGCTTGTCTGCGATCGATCGAGTGCCTCCATTGGGTGGGAAAGCCTTGATGGATGAACCATCGACCGGACTGGGCACCAGACTGCCCCCGGGGTGGGATGACCACTGGTCCGGTGTCTGGAGTTCGGAACAGCGTTCCCCGCTGCGACCGGCGTTGGTCACTCGCATAGACAAGGGCGGTATCACCGTCAGCGAGTCACGAGGCGAGGAACGACTGGTCATCGCCGCAAAGGGCGCACGACGAGTAGTCGTCGGCGACATGGTCGCCCTGGACGCTGATGCCGGCAGGATCGAGGAGATCCTCCCCCGTCGGACAGTATTCGAGCGGCGTTCCCCCGGAGTGGCCCGTGATCAGGTACAGATATCCTCACGACCGCTCGCGTCGAACATGGACACAGTGCTCGTGTTGCAACCACTCGAGCGAGGGGTGAACCTTGCGAGGCTCGCACGCGAGTTGGTTCTCAGTTGGGAGTCGGGGGCCACACCCGTTGTCGTGTTGACCAAGACCGACCTGGTCACCGCCGAGGACCGGGAGTCCCAGAGAGCAGCAGCTCAGAGCTTCGCACCCGACACAGAGGTGCTCTGCGTGAGCACTCGATCCGAGGCCGGTCTCGCCGAACTGGAATCGAAAATCGACACCGAGAGTGTCATCGCTCTGATGGGAACATCGGGCGCAGGCAAGTCGAGTCTGGTCAATACGCTTGCCGGTCGACCCGTTCAGCTCACAGCTGATGTCCGCGAAACCGACCGCAAGGGTCGGCATACAACGACCGCCGGCCAGATTGTCGAACTTCGTGACGGTTCGCTGCTCATCGACACACCCGGAATCCGTGGTGTCGGCCTCTGGGCCGCTGACGAGGGTTTCGAGAAGGCATTTTCGGATCTCTCCCCATTCGCCCAGTCCTGCAGGTTTGACGACTGCACACACACCAATGAGCCCGGTTGTGGAGTGCTGCGGGCGGTTGAATCCGGCGGGCTCGCCAGAGAGCGACTCGACGTGTTCCACGCGCTCGCTGCTGAACTCGATGAGTTGGAAGAGGGGATCGAGGTCCTGGATCGGCACCGACGACGGGAACGCAACCAACGGTCACGCCGACGAGTCCAGTCCCGAGACAGCGGCGGCCACAGCGACGACGACGGGTCCAGCGACAGCAACGAGGACTGACTTCGGCGACGACGGTCACTGACCTGGGCGCATGGGCCGGCTGACCCGGTTGCAGAGGCAGGCTGCTACGACTTCATCTCCTCAGGGCGACCTCGATCTCCCGGGCTGCCTTCGCGACAACTGCGCCGTGGGAATCGCCGGGGCTCATGCCCATCCGGTCTATCGGCCCCGATACGCTGACAGCCGCAATGACCGTCGAATCGTCCAGGTCATGAACCGGTGCCGATACTGACGCCACCCCCGGCTCCCGTTCGCCGGCAGAGGCCACCCATGTGTCGCCTTTGGTCAGGTGTCCGTCCTGTCCGTCACCGTGACGATCAGCCGAACTCGCCCCACGAAGCACCCGACCGGCAGACCCCTTGTCAACGGGGAGCATCTCGCCCACTGCGACAATTGTGCGCAATCCATGGGGTGACTCGAGCGCCGCGATGCACACCCGGTTCTCCCCGTCCATCACATAGAGCTGGACCGATTCGCCCGTGGCATCACGAAGCCGACTCATCGGCCCCTCAGCAGCCTCGGTGATCGGATACTGCTCTCCTGCGCTGCGACCGAGAGCGATCAGATCCACTCCCAGAGCGAATTGCCCCGACACGGTTCGACGCACGAGACCGTGCGACTCGAGTGCAACAGCAAGCCGATGGGCGGTTGCCCTTGAGAACCCTGTTGCGCCAACAAGTTCCTGCAACTGCATGGGTTCGCGTCGGAGCGCGGAAATTATCGCCATCGACTTGTCCAACACCCCCACACCGCTTACGATAGGTTCCACAACGTGAGATGATAGTCTCAAATATTGAGATTTTCAACTCCGGCGATCCGACAAGATCAGTCCCGATCCAACAACTCAGTCGAACGGCTCAGGACTTCTCCAGGTATCGCCGCCACTCAAGCAAGAGCCATCAGAACCACCATTAAAGGGAGCCAGCGGTGACCGGAAGTTCGGACCGTCCGAGAACACTCGTGGAGAAGGTTTGGGACCGCCATGTCGTCCACTCCTCTCCCGGGGAGCCAGATCTGCTCTACATCGACCTCCACCTGATCCACGAGGTCACCTCACCCCAGGCATTCGAAGGCCTTGAGATGGCGGGCCGCAGTGTTCGCCGTCCCGAACTCACCCTGGCCACCGAGGATCACAACGTCCCGACCGAGAACATCGACCAGCCAATAGCCGATCCGATCTCACGCAAGCAGGTCGACACTCTTCGGGCGAACGCGAAGTCCCACGGCGTGGTCGAGTTCCCAATGGGCTCCCCCCAGCAGGGCATCGTTCACATCATCGGCCCCGAGCAGGGATTCACCCTTCCCGGCATGACCGTCGTCTGCGGCGACTCGCACACCTCCACCCACGGAGCTTTCGGTGCCCTGGCATTCGGCATCGGCACCTCCGAGGTCGAACATGTTCTGGCCACCCAGACACTCCCCCAGATGAAGCCCCGGACACTCGCTGTCAACGTCGATGGAGATCTCCAGCCCGGAGTCACCGCCAAGGATGTGATCCTGGCGATCCTCGGCGTACTCGGCACCTCCGGTGGTTTCGGGCACGTCGCCGAGTACAGGGGGTCAGCAATCCGAGCCCTTTCCATGGAAGGCCGGATGACCATCTGCAACATGTCGATCGAAGCCGGCGCCAAGGCTGGCCTGATCGCCCCGGACGAGGTCACCTTCGAGTATCTCAAGGGCCGTCGCCACGCCCCATCGGGTGAAATCTGGGACCAGGCCGTTGCCGACTGGAAAACCCTTGTCACCGACGAGGGCGCCACCTTCGACAAGGAGATATTCCTTGACGCATCAAAGATCGAACCGTTCGTGTCCTGGGGCACCAACCCCGGACAGGTGACATCGCTCGCATCGTCTGTACCGTCACCAAGCGACTTCGATGACCCGACGCTCAGGTCGGCTGCCGAGCGTGCGCTCGAGTACATGGGCCTGGAGGCCGGCGCTTCTCTGAAGTCGATACCGGTGGACACGGTGTTCATCGGATCCTGCACCAATGGCCGTATCGAAGATCTGCGGGCGGTCGCCGAGGTTGCAAAGGGACGCAAAGTCGCCGATGGTGTTCGAACCCTCGTCGTACCCGGCTCCCACGCGGTCAAGACCCAGGCCGAGTCCGAGGGTATCGACAAGGTGCTCATCGAAGCAGGCTTCGACTGGCGCGAACCCGGGTGTTCGATGTGTCTGGCGATGAACCCGGACAAACTCACCGAGGGCGAGCGTTGTGCCTCGACGTCCAACCGCAACTTCGAGGGCCGGCAGGGTCGAGGTGGACGAACCCACCTCGTTTCCCCAGCCGTTGCCGCTGCAACTGCAATAGCCGGTCATTTCGCGGCACCGGCGGACCTCTGATCGGCACTGCCGTCGAGTTGCAACTCACCGAGAATCAACAGCTAGAGAAGAACGAAAGAGGACAAGCATGGAACCGGTACGTCTCGTGGAGGGAACAGCAGTCCCCCTCGACCGCTCAGATGTCGACACAGATCAGATCATCCCCAGCGACTGGCTCAAGCGGGTGGAGAGAACCGGCTTCGAGAAAGGCCTGTTCTCGGAATGGCGCGACGACCCCGACTTCGTACTGAACCGGGAAGAACACGCTGGTGCCAATGTGCTCATCGCCGGCACCAACTTCGGCACCGGATCCAGTCGAGAGCACGCAGTCTGGGCGATCCAGCAGTACGGATTCGCGGCAGTCGTCGCACCCCGCTTCGGCGACATCTTCCGGAACAACTCGACCAAGAACGGTCTGGTGACAGTTCAGGTATCCGACGAACTCGGACGCCGTCTGCTGGACGAGGTCGCTGCCAATCCGGCCACGGAGATCGTCGTCGATGTGGAACGCAGGGTGGTCGAGGTGCCGTCTCTTGGTATCACTGAGCCGTTCCCCCTTGACGATTCGGTCCAGCGCAGATTCCTCGAGGGTCTCGACGACATCGGCCTCACCCTCGCCCAGGAGGACAAGATCACCGAGTACGAGACAACTCGTCCGGCGTGGATGCCCACAACAACCGGCGCCTGATCGACTGAGGGTCCAACAGCGCGGTACCTCGCCACCCCGATCCCGAGAAATCCTTTCCCGATTGGGAACCAGTCATGGACGTCGTGCGTCACAACATCCATGACTACCAACGCGATGAAAACGAGGCAGAGGCCGAGGCGGGCGATCACCGCACTGGGCTTGGGGGCGTGTGTTCTGGCCACGTTGGCCGGTTGCACCGATGACACGGACTGGATCGGCCAACCGGTCAGTCCGCCGTCGATCGTCGAGTTGCAGTCCGGACAGCGACTCATCCTTGCAAGCCTTCCTGACTGTGAAGGCGATCTCGAACGGATGCAGGATCAGCGCCGCTCCTTCAACGAGGCACAGTCACGTAACACCGAGGACTACACGATCCTCGAGGACTCAGCCTCCGATGGCGCAGGCGTCGCCGGCTCACCCGAAGGGCCCGTAGCGTCGACAGCCGCACCGATGCCGGCCGAAAGCGCCCGTGAGGCCAACGCTGGCAAGGCCGCTGACGCCTCGAGCGACAAGTCCGCCCCAGCGACGGAAGAGGACATCGTCGGCACCAACATCCAGGAGTCCGGTGTCGACGAGGCCGACATCATCAAGACCAACGGCAAGGTGATCATCTCACTGCGTGACGGCATACTGCGCGTCACCGGCATTGGCGAGGACCCGAAAGTGCTCGGAACACTGCCCCTCGACGGAACACAGCCACTCGACCGCCTCGGCGGAGACGCTCAGCTATACCTGATCGGCGACAAGGTGTTCGTCATCGGCAACTCGTTCTACGCTCCTATCCCTCCGGGGACTTCCCCGGGAGGGGCAGAGCGAGACATTGCCAGCGACTCAGGGGCCGACTACTCGATGGCCCCATCGGCAACCCGGATCATTCAGGTCGATATCTCGGATCCGTCCAAACCCGCTGTGACCAAGTCGTACTCGGTGGACGGAACTCTGATATCGAGTCGTGCCGTTGGAGAGACCGTACACGCAGTGCTCTCCGGCTCATCGGTGGAGGTTCTGCCGATGGCCATCGATGAGGCCGGAAAGGCATCTACGCTCGGAGACTGCTCCAACGTTCGCTACGAGACGACGGGTGATTCCGCCGGCAAACCGATCAGCAGCGACTTCGCTCCAGCCGACCCCTCCTCGCCCACACTCACGGTACTGAGCTTCGAGGACCTGACCGAACCCATCGAACCAACTGTTATCGAGGGAACCGGTGGAACCGTCTATGCCTCCACCGAATCGCTTTATGTCGCTTCCACCGTATGGACCGACAACGGTGAGATCACTGCCATCCACCGATTCGAACTGAACTCGGAAACACCTGCCGAGTACCGTGCCAGCGGCCTTGTCAATGGTTCGCTACTCAACCAGTTCTCGATGTCCGAGTACGACTCTGCCCTACGAGTGGTGACGACCATCTCCGAGCAATTCATGACCGCACCAGGCGATGTCACAGCAGGCGATGTCACGGCAGGCGATGTCACCACTGGACCCGCCGCCACTGGACCGGCCGCCATCGAGCCATCAGCACCTTCAGTCGGCGCTCGGGTCCCAGACGATCAGGAGATGTCTACGCAGGTCGCGCCGGAACCGGGAATGCAGACAACGATTCCCAACGACACAGAGCCGGCCAACCCGATCGCGCCGGGCGAACCCACGCCGGGCGAACCCGTACCGAACGAGCCGCTCCCCGACGACTCGGTCTCGAACCAGCCCACCCCCCAGAACACAGCGCTGACAACCCTAAAGGTCTCCGACATGAAGGAGCTCGGTAAGGTCAGCGGCCTCGCTCCCGGCGAGTCGGTCAAGTCGAGCCGATTCATCGGACCTATGGCGTACGTGGTCACGTTCCGTCAGACCGACCCGCTCTTCGCAATCGACGTTTCGGATCCGACCAGGCCGAAGGTTCTTGGCGAACTGAAGATCCCCGGGTTCTCCGAGTACCTGCATCCGGTGGGTGACGGCCTGCTTCTGGGCGTCGGACGCGACGTCGATCCGATGAGCAATCGGGACATGGGTTTGAAGGTCTCGCTCTTCGACGTGAGTGACCCGACCGCACCCAGGGAACTCGACACCTGGTCGGTTCGAGACGCCTACTCGAGCGTCAGCGGTGACCACCATGCCTTCACATGGGATCCGAAGCGCTCCCGTGCCATTCTGCCGGTGGAAGGGCCATGTTCCGCCGAGAGTGGCCAGAGCAACGACCGTGTCATGACCAGCTACTGCGCATCTGCCCGAGTGCTACAGGTGTCCGAGAACAAGATCACTCAGGTCGGCGAGATCAACCACTCAGAGACAGTCTCCGATAGTTCAGCCATGCCTGACCGGGCGGTGATCGTCGGTCAGCGGCTCTGGAGCCTGTCGTGGATCGGACTCGGCTACAGCCCTGTGGATGACCCCTCCGCGGTGACCGTCATCAGATTCAACTGAATCGCAGCGACCGGAATCACGCTCACACGAATCGATAGCGACGCGTCTCGGGCCGGCAGTGTCGGTGGTGTCGGTCAGATCGATGCCACCGACACGATGCCGTCCATTCCGCGGAGCGAATCAACGACATCTCCGGGCACAACCTTGTCGGTGCCCATGGCCATCAGGGCACGTTCACCCTCCGGTGATGCGCCGACTGCCATGTCGTTGATGTTGATGCCAGCGTCGCCGAGAGAGGTCGCAATACGGCCGATCATTCCTGGTCGGTCCTGATTGCGAACAACGAGCAGGTGCTCACTTGGCGGAACATCGATCGCGTGGTCATCAATCATTACAAGGGTCTCGGATGCCTTCAGACCGACGAGCGTTCCGGCGATGCTGTGTTCACCGTTCCGAATCGTGATCAGGTTGACGAAATCACGCGCCGTGGTAGTAGAGGTCGGGCGGACCTCCAGACCCTGTTCGGTCGCCATCTGGGGAGCATTCACATATGACACGGGCTCGCCGGACACAACCCCGAAGAATCCCTTGAGTGCCGACAGGGTCATTATCCGGGTGTCATGGTTGGCGATCTCGCCCTGGTACTCGATGTCGATCGGGCCAGTGCAGACGCCACACAGCCCGGCGAAGATCCTGCCCAAGTTCTCCGCCAGATGAAGGTACGGCTTGACCGATTCGGGGGCCTCCGCCGCTTGGACGTTTACCGCATAGGGGACGAAGTCACCCGCTAGCGCGAGTTCGATCATATCCGCGATCGTGTCTCCGGCCTTGTCCTGTGCCTCGGCCGTGGATGCCCCCAGGTGAGGTGTGACCACGATGTTCGGCAGGTCGAAGAGGGGTGACTCGGTTGTCGGTTCCTTGTCGAAAACGTCGATTGCCGCTCCAGCGATCGTCCCCGACCGCAGGGCCTCTGCGAGGTCTCCCTCGTCGATGATCCCACCTCGGGCGACGTTGACAATTCGCAGCGACGGCTTGGCCTTGGCGAACATCGCAGTGTTGATCAGGCCCACAGTCTCGGGGGTCTTGGCGAGATGAAGGGTGATGAAATCAGATCGTTCCATCACCTCGTCCAAGGAGAGCATCTCGACACTGATCTGACGGGCACGATCAGGAGACACGAAGGGGTCATAGGCGACGAGCTTCATTCCGAAGGCAAGTGCCCGCTGTGCGACCAGCTTGCCGATCCTACCCAGACCGATGATCCCCAGTGTCTTGTCCGCCAGTTCCACGCCGGTCCACTTGGAGCGCTCCCAACGTCCGTCCTTGAGCGCAGCGTCAGCCTGGGGCACGTTGCGGGCCTGAGACAACAGCAGAGCCATCGTGTGTTCCGCTGCCGAGAGTGTGTTGGACTGAGGTGCGTTGATGACCATGACGCCCTTGTCGGTCGCGGCCGCCACATCGACGTTGTCGAGTCCGATCCCGGCTCTACCGACTGCGATCAGGTCGTTCGCCACGGCGAGCACCTCTGCGTTCACCTGTGTCGCCGAGCGGATGATCAGCGCATGGGCACCCTTGATCGCCTCGATCAGCTCCTCGTGTGAGAGGCCCTCTCGGATATCGACCTCGTGGCCTGCATCACGAAGCCGTTGAAGCCCACCATCGGCGATTGTCTCGGTAACCAGTACGCGCATTGCTCAATAATGTCCGCGACTCGGTGGTCGCGGCCAACCGCCCTCGGCAATGAGCCCCAGCCGACTCAGCAGAACTCGACCTGCGCGATGTTTCCAGCAGGCGTGAACCCCAGGACCTTCCCATAGAACGACAACTCGGCCTCTAGCGCACGTTGGATCGAATCGCCGTTGACGAACCCATGGCCCTCCCCAGCGAAGAGCACATAGGCATGTGGCACGTCGTTCGCATCGAGAGCGTCGATGAGCACCTCGGCCTGTGAGGGCGGGACTATGCGGTCCTCGGACCCCTGGAGGATCAGGACCGGCTTGTCGAGCTTGTCTGCGTTGTGGAGGGGCGAGCGGGATGCATAGAGCTCAGCCTCACGGGGGTACTCACCCACGAGACCGTCAAGGTAGCGCGACTCGAACTTGTGGGTATCGCGCGCCAGGGAGGCAAGGTCGGTGACTCCGTAGAGGCTGCACGCAGCGGCGATGACGTCGCCGTAGCCCCACTCGGCCTGAAAACAGATCGCTGCAAGCGATGTGAATCCGCCCGACGATCCGCCTCTGATCACGCACCTGGTTCCATCGACTATCCCTGCCTCGGCAAGATATCTGGCCGCTGCGAGACAGTCGGCGACGTCCACGACGCCCCACTCCCCGTTGAGCTTGTCACGGTATGTGCGCCCATACCCGGTGGAGCCCCGGTAGTTGACGTCCACAACAGCGAACCCACGAGAAGTCCAGAACTGCACACTGGTCGAGTACTCCGAGCGAGCGCTGGCCGTCGGCCCTCCGTGGATCCTCACGACAAGAGGCGGCAGTTCACGGGGATCAGTGACATCGACTGCGCCCTTCGGTCGATAGAGGAGACCATGACAGATGTCATTTCCACTCGTCTCGAACGAGATCGGTTCCGGCTCGCTGATCCACTCCGCACCCACCGGAGCGCTAGCGGCCCGGACATCGACCGCTGTTCCCTCATCCGGATCGATCACCCAGATGCTCGTGGGTTGCGTCGGGGTGCCGGCTATCACAGCGACGCACGGCCCTGACACAGAGATCGACTCCACATAGCTGAACCTGGGGCCGGGGGTTCTCTCTCGCTCGCCGGTTTCCAGGTCCATGGTCCAGAGACCGTCAAGCCCGCCCGAACTCGCCACGAAGACAAGCTTTCCTGTGGAGGTGAAGCCATATCGGCACCCTCCAGAGACCCATCGCGGCTCCCCCACCTCCTCGGGCCTGTAATCCATGACCAGTGGGCAGGTCTCGCCAGCGCCTTCGGCCGGAACCCCCGGCTCATTCGCCCTGCGCAGATGCCACCATTCATCGGCGTCGTCACACCACCAGAGTTCGCCTGACGGAGACCACACCGGCAGGCAGACTGCCACAGCCCGGTTGGCCTGGGGTGACCTGCTATCAGCACGCCCCCCAGCGACCCTCCGAGGGTCCGAGATCTGTGGCACTCCGTCGACAACACCAAATTCTCCGGCCCAGAGTTCAGCGGCATCCCATGGCATGTCGGGGTGGTCCCACCGAAGCCATGCCAAAGCGGAGCCATCCGGAGACATCGCGGGCGCTGCGACGAAATCACCGCCTCCGTTCTGGTCGGGTCCAATGAGCGCAATGACCTCCAGTCCGCCCACTCTCACCGCGACCATGTCGTTCACGGCTTCACCGGCGAAGTCTCGTTCGTCAAGGGGTGAGCCGAGGCTCGGGTGCACCTCACGTTCGGTCACCATCCAGGCCCCATCTGGTGTGATCACTCCAGCACCGTAACGCCAGGCACGAACCTTGCCCGGACTGGGAGTGAGTACGTGCAGGGGCCCGTCACGCTCAGCCGAATGGATGCACTGGGTTTCCGCGTCCACCCAGAACGTCAGCAGGTCTCCGGGGCCACCTCGCCAGAATGATCCGCCGCCGTATTCGTTGATACGGCTGCGAGCACTGATGAGTCGGCCAGGGCGGAACTCCTGGGCCTCGGTGGGGCTACACCCGATGAGTTCGGCGAAGCGGATCGACATCCGCCCACCCTCGGATGGAATCGACTCGGTCCACATGACATGACCGTCACCTAGATGGACGTTACCGAAGCGGGCCCCGGCACGGGCGGCTTCAGCCGCTGAAAGCGGTGAGTTCCACTCCCCGTACCATCCACTCATGTGCCAGAGACTAGTGCTCCAATGCGTGTGAGTCCTTCGCGAAGATCATCGTCAGAGAGCGCGAACGAGAAGCGTCCGTACCCGCCTGCACCGAAGGCTTCACCCGGTACGAAAGCAACCTTTGCCTCTTCAAGTATGAGATCGGCCAACTCGATGGTGGAACTCGCCGTGCGACCATTCAGTTCGACCCCGAGCAGGCCGGACATGTCCGGATACGCGTAGAACGCACCCTCGGGCTCGAGGCAGTTGACCCCGGGGACCTCGTTGAGCATCTTGTGCATGAGGATGCGGCGTCGATCGAAGACCGCTCGCATCTCCTCCACGACGGTGAGATCGCCCGCCACCGCTGCCAGGGACGCACGCTGTGCGACGTTGCAGACGTTGGAGGTCATATGTGACTGCAGGTTGGTTGCCGCCTTGGCGATATCGGTCGGGGCGATCAACCAACCGACCCGCCAGCCTGTCATCGCGTAGGTCTTGGCGACACCGTTGAGGATGACGCACTGCTCGGCGAGTTCCGGCACGAGCTTGACGATGCTGTGGTGCTCGGCGTCTCCATAGATGAGGTGCTCGTAGATCTCGTCGGTCATGACGATGATCCCGTGCTCGAGTGCCCACTCACCGATCGCCTTGATCTCCTCAGCCGGGTAGACGGCCCCCGTCGGGTTGGAGGGCGACACGAACACCAACAGCTTGGTGCGCTCTGTTCGAGCGGCCTCGAGTTGGTCGACGGTGACCCGGAAGCCACTGGCCATGTCGGTCTGTATGACCACTGGGACAGCGCCCACGAGGGTCACAGGCTCGTGATATGTCGTCCAGAAGGGTGAGGGAAGCAGAACCTCGTCGCCTTCGTCGAGAAGGGTCGTGAAGGCGCTGTAGATGGCGTGCTTACCTCCGTTGGTTACGACAACCTGGTCCGCGGTCACCTCCACTCCCGAGTCTCGCAAGGTTTTCTCCGCGATGGCTGCCTTGAGCTCAGGCAG
>CAUJEC010000057.1 GCA_963169245.1 Actinomycetota bacterium | reverse complement strand
GGCTGTTGATCTCCTCGGCAAGGTCCGGACGCCTCGACCACAGCATCGTCGGAACCTGATGCGCCGCAATGTGGGCCACCGTTGTCCCCCACGATCCCCCACCGATTACAGCGACTTTCAAGTGCACAGATGCGATCATATATCCGTGTCGTGTCTGGATGGTGCGAGGATCTCTATGCTCGTCACGTGTCCGATCAGCGTCGAGTCCGGGTTGTGATCCCCGTCAAGAGTTTCAGGCTTGCGAAACGCCGGCTCGCCGATGTCCTCAGTCCGCCTCAACGGGAGCGGCTTGCCATGTTGATGGCCACCAACGTCGTCGCCGCCGCGAACGGTTATGACATAGCAATCGCCTGTGACGACAATGACGTTGAGAAATGGGCTCGGGGTCTTGGGACCGACGTGATCCGAACCGATGGGCGTGACCTGAACGGGTCGATCAGTCTCGCGTTGGCTGATTCTCGGGATTCGGGGTGGGGCGGTGTCGCGATCGTCCACTCCGATCTGCCACTCGCCGACTCACTCGACGCCGTCTTTGACCATTTCACCGGCCAGGTCGTCCTGGTTCCGGATGTCGCCATGGACGGAACAAACGTCATGGTGGTACCGACCGATCGTCCCATCGCCTTCGCCTATGGTCCGGGTTCGCTCGCGCGACACATATCGGCTGTCCGCGAAGCAGGCCTGACCCACCGCCTGGTCGAGACTCTCGAGTTGGGCTGGGACATCGACGAGCCAGAGGACCTGAGCGTTCCGATCCGTTCGCGCTCCGCCGCCGAGCGGGTCTCGGTCTACTTCGACGAAGGCCTGCTGATCGAACGTCCACTGAGCGAGCGTCCAACGAGCGAGCGTCCAGTGATCGAACACCCAACGGGCGAGCGTGCACCACGATGACCGCGATTTCAACCAAGGATCTGGAGCGGCCCGAGCGCGTGCTTGTGATCGTCGCCCACCCCGATGACGCCGAGTTCCAGGCCGGAGCGACACTGGCGAAGTGGTCCCGCCTTGGGTCCGAGGTTCATCACCTGGTGCTCACCGACGGATCGAAGGGCACCTGGGATCCCGAGGCGGACCCAGAGGAGCTGATCGAGTCACGCAAGGCAGAACAGCGCGCCGCAGCACTCGCTCTGGGGGCCACTGGAGAGGTTCACTTTCTGGGTCTCGTGGACGGCGAACTGACCGGTTCACGCAGTGAGATTGCTCTGGTGGCCGAGGTCATTCGCCGAGTCAGGCCCAACGCGGTCCTGGGTCATGACCCGTGGCGACGCTACCGACTCCATCCTGATCATCGTCGTGCCGGCGAGTTGTGCATCGAGGGCATCGTGGCGGCCCGTGACCCGATGTTCTTCAGGGAGCAGCTGGTCGATGGTCTAGAGCCACATAGACCGAGTGCCCTGTTGTTGTTCGAGGCCGATGTAGCGAACCACGCCGAAGAGGTGAGCGAGGTTGATCTGCAACAGCGGATCGCCGCGCTCGAGGCCTTCCAGTCGCAGTTGGAGACAACGCACTTCTACGGACTCGATCCAGAGGAAAAGGTCGCTCAGTTCCGCTCACAACAACGTGACCGACTCACAAGCGCTGGTGCCACACTCGGCGTACCCATGGCGGAGCTGTTCCATCTCATCACCGATCAACTCTGAGACCCTGCCCCGATCGGCCTACCCCGAAGGCCTGCCCCGACCGGCCTACCCGCCCCGGATGGTGCGATCCGGACGTCCAAACCCGGATGCTTCTGCTCCGAATCACATGAACAGTGATCAGTCCCAGGGTTGATCAGTCCCGGGGTTCGTCCCCGCTTGCACCGCCGGTGTCATCGCCCTGATCGCTATTCGATGGCGGCACGGTCGGTGCAGAGGTGTCGGTCGGCTCGTCCGCCGAACCGCTCTCGAGAACCGTCGTGGTGCTCTGATCGGATGACGGCTCTTCGGTCTGGGAGCCATCGGGAACCGTCGTTGAGACCTCGGAGCGAGTGTCACCGCTTCCCGGGGCAAAGGTCTGGGGTGCGGTCCGCATCAGGATGTGATTCTGAACATCGGACATGAACGAATGCTGGGGTGCCGACTTGCCCAGATGGCGAAGTCCGACAACGACATCACCGATCGCCATTATCGACCAAGCCTGAACAGCAGATCCATCCTCGGCGACATAGGTGCGTCCGACGTAGTCAGTGATCGGCGGTTCACCCTGACCGGTCTTGACATCCACGCGAAGCCGCTTGCCTTCAGGGTCGACTTGGAAGAACTTGTCGCACTCGCCGAGCACCCGGTCGACGTCTCGGATGTACTCACGGGCGTCCTGCCACTTCTCGACCCGCACGGCCTGAGAGATCAGAGTGGCGCTGCCGGACTCGTTGACGAACACCGCCGCCTTGGTCTCGCTCAGAGCAGAGGGCATCTCGACCTTCTCACCGCAGAAGTCGTTGGCGAGGATCCCGAATCCGGCCAGGCTGGCATCGCCTGCCTTCCAGCCAACGGGCAGATCCGCGCTGGTGACCAGCGCAGCCTCAGGATCGATCGACCCTGCCAGTCGGGCCTGATCGAGTCGGACCGCCTTGGAGGAACTGAAGCTGACCCGACCCAGCGGGACTCCAATTGCCAGTCCTGCGACGGCCCCAGATATGGCAACCAGCGCCACCAGGCCCATGAGCCTGGCTCCGTTGATCACGACCCGGTTACGGAAGAACCGGTTGCTGAGGAAGGGCAGTTTCATATGGGATCCAGGTCTGCTCAGCTGCCGGACTCTGCGCCAGCCTGAGCATCTGAACCGGTTTGCGCATCCGAACCGGTCTCGGACTCGCCACCGGAGAAACGATTCTTCCAGTCATCGAGTTGCTCTGGTGGGATCTTGTCAAAGAGGAGTCCGATCTGGCTGACATTCTGACCTGCATCCAGTTTGGCCAGATGTGCAAGTGAACGATCGAGACGAAGCGAGTTCCAGTCCAGATCCGGTAGGACCTCACGCATCCCACGAGCCGCATCGGGGATGAACGGCTCAGACGCAATCGAAGCCACCACAAGCAACTCAAGCGCATGGCGGAGCGTGCAGGCCGTTCGCTCCTTATCGACCTTCACCGACTTCCAGGGCTCACGGGCCTCGAGGTAGACGTTGCCCGCCGACCACAACGACCGAAGCGCCGACGCAGCCTTGCGGTATTCCAGCGCTTCCATCTTGTCGATGAAGAAGCCCAGCTTCTCACTGACCTGGGCCTGGAGTTCGGCCTCGGCCTGTTCGGGTTCTCCCCCACCAGGGACCTCACCGTCGTAGTGACGGGCCACCTGAGTCAGAGTCCTGTTGACGAAGTTGCCGAGCGTGCCGACCAGTTCCTTATTGACCGAGGTGCCAAAGAGTTCCCATGTGAAACTTGAGTCGTCGGACTCAGGAGCGTTTGAGAGCAGGTACCAGCGCCAGTAGTCCGATGGCAGGAGTTCGAGCGCGTCCGACATGAACACGCCGCGGTGATCAGAAGTGGAGAACTTTCCGCCGTAGTAGGTGAGCCAGTTGAAGGACTTGAGAGTGTCGACCAGCTTCCAATCCTCCCCTGAACCAATGATGGTCGCAGGAAAACTGAGGGTGTGAAACGGGACATTGTCCTTACCCATGAACTGTGTGTAGCGGACATCCGCTGCACCGTGTTCGGTTCTCCACCAACGATCGAACGCCTGCTCGGACTGCTCGACAACGACCTTGCTGCCAGGGCAGCCTGCGTCGACCCACTCCTGGGTGGCCCCCAGATATCCAATTGGCGCGTCGAACCAGACGTACCAGACCTTGCCGACCACATCTGGGAAATCGACCGGATCGACGGGTATTCCCCAGTCGAGGTCGCGGGTGATCCCCCTGTCCAGAAGACCCTCATCCAGCCATTTGTAGGCAATAGCCCGGGTCAGGCTGGGCCAGTTCTCCTTCGTGTCGACCCACGCGCGGATCTGATCAGCCAATGCCGACTGACGAAGAAACACGTGACTGCTGGAACGAACCTCCAGATCGGTGGACCCCGAGATTGCAGATCTCGGGTTGATCAGATCCGTCGGGTCCAGCGGCTTGCCGCAGTTCTCGCACTGATCTCCACGAGCGCGCTCATAGTCACAGTTGGGACAGGTCCCGACGACATATCTGTCAGGCAGGAACCGTCCATCGGTTACCGAGTAGACCTGATCGGTCGAACGGATATCCAGATACCCCTGCGCCTTGAGTTGCTTTGCCAGATGGTTGGTGTAGTGATGATTCTGGGGTCGCGACGTGCGACCGAACCAGTCCCAGGAGAGTCCGAAGTCCTCACCGAGCCGCTTCTGCACCTCGTGTTGTTCAGCACAGAACTCGGCCACACCCTGATTGGCCTCACGGGCAGCAAGCTCGGCGGGGGTGCCGTGCTCATCGGTCGCGCAGATGAAGAGGACCTCCTCACCTCGGGACCGCAGGAACCGGGCGTACGCATCCGCTGGAAGCATCGAGCCCACCAGGTTTCCCAGGTGTTTGACGCCGTTGATGTACGGCAATGCGCTCGTGATCAGATGTCGTGCCAATTCCACTCCATTCCGGGGACCAGTGAATCGTACTGTCGATCTGGCAGTTGATCCTGCCCATGGCCTCAGACCCGACGGCTATGGAGTCCCGATGGCAATGGTGACCAGATGGCCATGGAGACCCGCTGGCCATTCCAAGCCGCGATGTCGCACCACTCCGAGCACCGACCCGGGCAACACCATCGAAGATAGGGCCACCAACCGGGGATCGGTCCCCGTAGCCAGATCACAAACTCGGCGTCATGCTCGGTTCGGCCAGGCCAAACGGCCGGGCATTGGACCATGGAGCAGCAATGAGTGAACAACGAGCCAGAGTCACGAGGATCGGGGATCGATCCTCGAATCGCCCTGAACGCCCACCATCGGCGATGGAACTACTCGAAGCACTCGAGGACGTCCCGCCACTGACTGTCGCCGGGTTCGAAATGGTCCGCGACACGGTGAAGGTCCACCTCGATCCACTGCGACCTGATGAACGAACCGGCGCCGCCGGTCTATTCGGGATCACCGTCCCACGCTCATGGAACGCCGTTGGAGTGAAGGTAACCGGAACCGCCCGAAGCTTGGAGTCAGGCGAGACAACGGGGCGAGCGGAGTCTGCGATGGTGGTCACCCGCGATGGAGAGATCGCCGACTACATCGACGTCGATGGTGAGCGCCAGATTGAAGTCGAAGGTGCCAGCAACAGCCAAGGTGGCAGCGCTCCGGAGGGAACCATGGTCGATGCGCTCCACAGAATGCTCAGACTGCCCTCACCCGGCGAAGCCGTCGACACTGTGACTGTCGCATACCGACTGTGGGTCACCGACATACTCTTCGACGCGGTCGATGCCGGTGGAATCACTTGGGATCAAGCCGCTCGACTCCATCCCCGTATCGGCGACAATCCCTTGATCCCTCCGTCAGTGGAGATGGTCGTCGAGGCGAGTTGCCGTCGGGACAGAGAGTTCAACTGGGGCCGTATTCGTTCACGGATGATCGCAGCGAACGGCGGGTCCGGCCTGACCCGCAAGGAACTCAAGTGGATGGACGCCACTATGTATTCGCGTTGGGCAATTGGGGGCTTTCCCGATGTTCAACAGGTTGTCGGCGTACTAGCGGAGCTGGGTTGTGTGGATGTCGCGCGAATGGTGCTCGAGGCGGTTGATGGAATCAGAGCCCGCATGGCCGATCTGTCACCTGAGCAGACGCGATTGCGCATCGCCTAGCCGATCCAAATTCGATGGGGTGGCGGAAACACTTCTCCATGCATAGCCTTCGCGATTGGTCACCGGGGGAGGCACGCTCCTCGGTACGATGTTGTGAAATTGACTACCCGTCAAGTCGGTACCGACCGATGACACCGGAGGTCAACAGGATCGGAGCTATGGGAGCAGTCACATTCGATGAGGTCACCAAGAAGTTCGGTGACGTTGTAGCGGTAGACAGATTCTCGGTTCGCATCGAGGACGGCGAGTTCATGGTCCTGTTGGGGCCCTCGGGTTGCGGCAAGTCAACGGCCCTGCGGATGATCGCAGGTCTCGAGGAAGTCAGCGGAGGGATCCTCTCCATCGGCGAGCGCGTCGTCAACAACGTGGCGGCTCGTGACCGTGACATCGCAATGGTGTTCCAGAGCTACGCGCTCTACCCGCACATGACCGTGGCCAAGAACATCGAGTCGCCACTCGCCGCAAACCGCAAGGTGCGACTCCCCGCCGCCGAGCGCGCCACGCGGGTCGCCGAAGCCGCCGAGATACTCGGCCTGACCGACTATCTGGGCCGCAAACCAGGTGAACTCTCCGGCGGTCAGCGTCAGCGCGTCGCACTGGCACGGGCGATCGTTCGACGCCCCGAGGTGTTCCTCATGGACGAGCCCCTCTCCAATCTCGATGCCAAACTCCGCACCCAGACCCGGCTCGAACTCGTCGACCTTCACCGTAGGCTCGGCACGACCTTTGTCTATGTGACACATGATCAGGTCGAGGCGATGACCATGGCAGATCGAATAGTTGTCATCAACGAAGGACGAATCCAACAAGTCGGAGCTCCACAGGCTGTCTATGAGTCACCCGCCAACCTCTTCGTAGCCACGTTCATCGGAAGTCCACCGATGAACCTGATCAGCGGGAAGGTCTCCGCTAGCGCAGGAGGTTCAGTTGAGGTCACAACCGATGCCGGGACTGTTACCTCAACATGTTCGGCATCTCTGTCAAAGGGTGCTGACGTAGTGGTCGGGATCCGACCGGAGCATCTGAGTCTGAGCGAGACGACATCGTCGGGCAAGGGCCTTCGAGCAAAGGTTGAGAACATCGAATTACTCGGCCACGAACGCCATGTGATCTGCAGCGCAGCAGGCTCAAAGATCGTGTTCCGTCAGGCCAACGACGCTGCTCCGGTGGCGTTGGGTCAGGAGGTCACACTCGACGCCGAACCCGATGGCACCCACCTTTTCGATCCCACATCCACCCAACGGTTGAACTGAGTTGCCGATGAGCGACATTCCAACAACCTCCACAGAAGCAACTGCGGGATCACCTGACGCTCCCGCCATGCCGGTTCCCCTAGGCAAGGGTGTACGCCGATTCGGTCGACGCCTGAGCGACTCAGCACTTGCGTATCTGCTCCTGCTTCCCAGTCTTATCGTCTTCGGCGTTTTCGCGTACTACCCGCTTTATCGGCTGTTCTGGTATGCGACGCACCATCAGTCACGTTTCCGGAACCGTCCGGCCACCTACGTCGGGTTCAGCCAGATTCGAGACACCCTCACCGGCACCGACTTCAAAGACGGGCTGCTCCACTCGGGCCTTTTCATGGTCTACACCGTGCCCCTGGGTCTGATTCTGGGAATACTTCTAGCAGTATCGGCACACCGCAGGCTCAAGGGAATAAAGATCTTCCAAACGATCTTCTCATCCACTGTCGCCTCGTCGGTTGCGGTGGCATCAGTGGTGTTCCTGACCCTTGTTAACGCCGAGATCGGATACTTCCGAGACGTCTCATGGCTGAGTCTGAAGAATCCCACCTCTGCTCTGTTCGCAGTGTCGCTCTCCGCGGTGTGGCAGAACCTGGGCCTCACCTTCATCGTGGTTCTCGCCGCTCTCCAGACCGTGCCTGACGAACTGATCGAAGCAGCCACACTTGACGGTTACGGGGCAATCCGACGGTTCTTCAAGATCACCGTTCCAACCATCTCTCCCGCACTGTTGTTCTTGGCGATCGTGTTGGTGGTCTTCGCACTTCAGGCGTATGCGCAGATCGAGATCCTCACCGGTGGCGGGCCGAGCGGAGGAACCGAAACCCTGTTGTTCAAAATCGCTGACCCAAGCGGAGTGCGAAGTCTGGGCGAGAAGGCGTCTTTGTCATTGGGGCTCTTCGTGTTGACCGCGGTGGTCGCAGGAGCCCAGTTCGGAATCATGTCGAAGCGGGTGCACTATGGCGACTGACAAACCGATAACCAATCCGGAGTTCCCCGGAACAGACTCCGCCGAAACAGCGTCCGCCAATGCAGGCACCCCAACCGTCGAATCAGCCCAGGGCAAGGCAGTCGTGGCGTCCGACTTGAGGCCCCCCAAGAAGAGTGCCCGGCACTATCTGGGGCTCACCGGCTCCTATCTGCTTTTGACCTCGTTGTCGGTGGTGATCCTCTTCCCCATCTACATGCTCATCCTGCGCGCTGTGTCGAGTCCCCTCGCCTACATCAGCGCCGGGCAGCCCCTACACCCCGTCGATATCCAATGGGACGTGTTCAAGGTGGCATTCGTCGATGCCAACCTTGGACGGGCTATGGGCTTGTCCTTCGTTGTGACCATGATCATCGTCACCGCCCAGTTGGTGACGGCCACTCTTGCCGCATATGCGTTCGCGTTCCTCGAGTTCCCCTTCAAGAACGTGTTCTTCGGCCTGATCGTCGGGACGCTTCTGCTCCCCATCGAGGTCACCCTGATCGCGAACGTCGAAACGATCAGACGTATCGGAATGCTCAATTCGGTACAGGGTCTGACCCTGCCATTCCTTGCCACCGCAGTCGGAATCTTCCTCATCCGTCAGGGATTCTTGGGAATTCCATCCGAGATTCGCGATGCATCAAATCTCGATGGCTACGGACACTTCCGTTTCATGTTCAAGGTCGCCTTGCCGATGTCCAAGCCGATCGTTGGCTCGTTCATCGTCATCTCGTTTCTCGGGGCATGGAACCAATACGTGTGGCCACGTTTCGCCACTGACCGCCAGAAGTGGCAGACGGTCCAGGTCGCCCTCAAGACGATCGGGTCGGAGAATCCCGAACGACTGAACCTGAGCTTTGCCGCTGCAATTGTCGCTGCCCTCCCGCTGCTCGTCCTCCTGATCTTCTTCCAACGTCAGATTGTCCGTGGCCTGACCGCAGGCGCAGTAAAGGGCTGAGCGGTTCACGTCATTGCCTGCGAGGCGAATGCTTCGAGCCATCAAGCCATACGAATGCTTCAAGCCATTGAGCCGATTTTGCCGAGCAACACAGACATCTCCGTTAGAGTCGCGAGACCGAGCGCTTCGGCGTTCGGCTATCCGACAAGCCACCAATCCGATGGGTCACATACGCGCTGAGTCCAAGGTCACATGGACATCAACGATTGTGGCGACAAACGTTCATTGGCTACACCTTCAGGAGTTGAACTGATGAGATACAGGCATTCGAAACTCGATCGCCCATCGCGACGGATCCCGATTGCCCTGACATCGATATTGGCTCTCGCTCTGATCGGAGGCGCCTGCGGAGGCACCGAGGAATCCGGCTCCAAGGACCGCCCTGCAACAGACGTCAACGCCAAACCAGAGGTCAACGCTGCCAATTGCCCTGTCAAGGCGCTTGATTCGGCAACAGCACCGGTCGAGATCACGGTTTGGCATGCGTACAGCGCTCTGACCCAGAAGGCCCTTGAGAAGTCCGTTGCCGATTACAACGCCTCACAGACCAAAGTGAAGGTAAACGTAGAGGCTCAGGGCACCTACCCGGAGCTTCTCAAGAAGTACTCCGAGCGACTTGGCGACCCTGCCTCGCTACCGGATGTGATATTCGCCGAAGACACGAACCTGCGGTTCATGGTGGATTCGGGTTCGGTGATACCAACAGGTGATTGCATCGCAGCAGACCCCGACTCGAAGACGTTCTATGACGACCTGATCCCTGCTGTTGCTGCGACGTATTCGATCAAGGGCGTCGTGTGGCCTGCTGCGTTCGGTGTTTCCATGCCGATCCTCTATGTGAATGATGTCCAGTTGCGTCAGGCAGGTATGGACACTTCGACCCCACTCGCCACTCTCGCTGACATCCGTGCGGCCGCCGAGAAGTTGAAGGCGGCCAACATCTCAGGCCTTGAGGCTCCGACTGTCATGCAACTCTACGGCTGGTACTACGAGACCTGGATAAACGGCGCGGGCCAGACGGTTGTCAACGAAGCCAACGGTCATGACGGACTCGCCACGAAGTCGACAATGGACAACGACGCTGCACTCAAGATCCTGCAGTGGATGCACGACATGGCCAAAGACGGTCTTATGAAGTCATACGCCTACTCATCTGACATCAACCAGTACCTGGCTATGGGCAACAAAACCTCAACCATTCTCATTGACGGGTCTCGGGCAATCACCAGCGTCGTAGCCATAACGAACAATGCTGGAAAGGACCTCGGCGACGTCGAAGGTATTGAGGGGGTGAACCCAGCTGATCTTCAGGGTGTCGAGCTTCGAATCCTTCCGATTCCGGGACTCAAGAAGTCTGGACAGGCGAGCGCCGCTGGATCGGCTGCGTATCTGGTCAAGGGCGACAAGCCAGAACGAGTCGCTGCCGGATGGGATTTTCTCCAGTATTTCAACAGCACCCCATCACAGGTCGACTGGACCCGAATGGGCTCATATCTGCCAGTCACCAACACAGTCCGAAACTCTCCGGAGATCAAGGACTTCTTCGCCAACGACGAGGCAGGCAAGTATCTGAGCGTGGTAATGAAACAACTCGAGGAGTCCAACCCCGAGTTCCCCAACCCGATCATCGGACCTTACGACTGGTTCCGCACGAATGTTCAGTCGATGATGGAACGCGTCGTGCAGCAAGGCCAGGATCCGAAGTCCAACCTTGATCAGTTCCATACCGATTTCCAAAAAGCCCTGGACGACTACTCAAAGGAAGTGGCCGGATGACATCCAGGTCCCATAGAAGCCGTTCGCTACGCGCCCTCATGGGTGCGGGCGCTCTGTTGACAAGCGTCGGCCTGATCGCCGCCTGTGGCGGTGGCAGCGACGACAAGGGCAGCTCTGAGGGCGCAAGCCCCGATGAGTCCACTCAACTCGAATGCCCTTACGACGCGCTCAAGGACATCAAGACTCCCGTTGAGATCCAACTCTGGCACACCCAGACCGGTCTGCCGATGAAGGCGCTCGATTCGATCGCCAAGGCGTACAACGAGAGCCAGGACAAAGTTGTCGTCCACACCGAGAACCAGGGCACGCTCGACGAGCAACTCAAGAAGTTCCAGGACTCGATGGCACAGCCCAAGTCGCTGCCCGAGATAATCGCTCCCGACGACACCGTAACCAGGTTCATGGCCGATTCGGGTTATGTCATCCCGGCGACAAGTTGCATTAAGGCCGACCCCGAGGCCAAGGCCATCTACGACGACATGGTGCCGTTCATCAAGACCGCCTACACAATTGACGACACGCTCTGGCCAGGCGCGTTCAGCGCCGCCAACGCAGTGCTGTTCTACAACCAGTCGCATTTCGAAAAGGCCGGGCTCGACATCAACACCGCACCCAAGACCCTCGCCGAGGTTCGCAAGGTCGCAGAGACTCTCAAAGCGGCCAACATTCCTGGCGTTGATAAGCCAATGGTGCTCAAGGTGAACCCGTGGATCGTCGAGTACTTCATCTCGGGTGCGGGTGAGCACATCGTCAACGAGGACAACGGGCGCAAGGGACTTGCAACCAAGTCCCTCTATGACAACCCTGCAAGCCTTGAGACATTCACCTGGATTCGAGACATGTACAACGACGGTCTGCTCAAGCTGACCGACTACACCCAGGATGTGGAGCCATTCATCGCGATGGCATTCCAGACATCATCGATGCTCATCGACACTTCGTCAGCAATCAGCACTGTCGACGCGGCCATTGCCGGAACCCTCACTGCCGAGGACGTCGGCCTCAAGGAGGGCGATATCGACCTGAGTTCGGTCTCACTCCCCGACCTTCGTATCGGTGTCGGCGAGATGCCGGGTCTGAAGGAGGCCGGCAAGGGACAGGCCGGCGGCACGGCGTGGTATCTAATTGATGACGAGGACCCGACGAAGGTCGCTGCAGCGTGGGACTTCATGAAGTACTTCAACCAGCCAGACGTCCAGGCCAAGTGGGCTATCGAGGGAAGTTCATTCCCTATCCGCAAGGAATCGCTGAAAAACAAGGATCTGAACGAGAAGTGGACAACGACGCGGGTCGGCAAGTGGATGGCCACGGCCTACAAGGGTTTCGAAACCCTTGACCCGGAGAATCCCGGGCCGGTCATTGGTCCATACAAGGAGTTCAGGCAGTCGGTGCGCCGAGGCCTCGAAGGAATCGTGTCAGGCAGCCTCGACCCGGCCGGTGCGGTCAAGCAGATAGACACCGAACTTCAAGGCGAACTCGATTCATACAAGAAGGATCTCGAAGGCTGATGTCATCGGCGCCAGCATCACACGAACCAGTCGCATTCGAGGAGAGCAGATGACTTCAACCAGGACAGAACCAATCGACACACGACAACTGGCCGTCAATCCGATGACCCGGCGGCGACCGGCGTTGCGGATCGCCCTCGCATCGGTCGCTGCCTTCGGACTCATCGCGTCCGCGTGTGGCGGCGGCACCGATGAGGGCAACGGTGGGGGCGACAAGCCGACATCAGATGAGGACTCGTCGCTCGTGAACGCCGCAGATTGCCCGGTTGATTCTCTTGAGAAGGCAACTGCCCCGGTAAACATCACGGTCTGGCACGCTTGGCTGGGCAAGACGCGGGCGACTCTCGAAGCAACCGCTGACGAGTTCAACAAGTCGCAGTCCAAGGTTCACGTGAGCGTCGAGTCGCAGGGTTCCTATGAGGAGATGCAAAAGAAGTACACCGATGCGATGGCGACCCCTGAGGCGCTCCCCGACCTGATTCTGAGCCAGGACACCACCCTGCAGTTCATGATCGACTCGGGCACCGCCATCCCTGCTGCTGCATGCATCAAGGCCGACCCGAAGTCCGAAGCCATCTATGACGATATGGAACCGTCGGTCATCTCGTCCTACTCCGTCAAAGACGTCCTCTGGCCAGCGGCATTCAGCGTCAACGCACCAGCGCTCTACATCAACATGGCGCACTTCAAGGCAGCGGGCCTGGACACCACCAAGTTGCCCCAGACACTCGATGAACTTCATGCGGCCGCAAAGAAGATTGCCGACGCGAAGGCCGCTGGCGTGCCAGAGCTCCAGGGTGTGGCCGAGCCGATGGTTCTTCGCCTCGACTCAGCATGGCTCGAGAATTGGGTAACTGGTGCCGGAGTCGCCATGGTCAACAACGACAACGGCCGATCGGGCCTTGCGACCAAGTCGGAGATGGACTCCAAGGAGGTCAAGGACGGCTTCACCTGGCTCAAGACAATGACCGACGAGAAGCTCCTCAAGCCCGTCCCCTTCTCCAACACTTTCGGCCAGCTCTTCGCCATGGCGCTGCAGTCGTCCTCGATCCTCATCGACACCGCCACCGCCATCCCCACAGTCGACGCAGCGATAAGTGGAACCCTCAAGAACGAGGACATCGGAGCAGAGGACCTGGGCATCGACCTTTCGACAGTGAAGGTTGACACCCTGCAGATCGGAGTCGGCGCAGGCCCCGGCTTCAAGGAAGCGGGTAAGGGCCAGATCGGTGGCGCCGCCTGGTACATCGTCAACAGGGACAAGCCCGAGTCCATCGCAGCAGTGTGGGAGTTCACCAAGTTCTCCAACGATGTCGCCCAGCAGGTTCGCTGGACTCTCGATGGCGGCTATCTGCCTGTCCGAAAGGCCGCCCGCAAGGACAAGGCGCTCGAGACCGAACTCTCGACGACCCGCAAGGGCCAGTGGCTGGCAGCTGTCGCAGATGGGATCACGAAGTTCGACCCGGATAAGCCGGGCCCTGTCATCGGCCCCTACAACGAGTTCCGGGACATCTACCGGAACGCTCTCGAGTCGGTGACCCTCGGAGGCAAAGGCCTCGATGAGACTCTCACCGACTCGAACACGAAGTTCAACGATGCTCTCGCTGCGTACCAGAAGGACGTCGGCGGCTGAGCAGAGGCAGTTGGGCCCCGGCTGTTCTAACAGACGGCCGGGGAACAGCCGACCGGGGAATGGCCGAGCTGTTCAGGACAAGACGGCCGGAGCTCAGCCGTATTGAACAAGACGGCCGGGAATACAGCCGAGTTGCTCTCTATTGGGAGGCTGGTGCCGCTACAGGCCCAGCCTCCTTCCCATGTCGCTCTGGAATCGTCGGTGGGGATCCGACTGGTCGCGGATCTCTCGCCACTCGTCGAGTCGCGGGTACATGGTTGGGATGAGCTCGGGTCGAACCCGCGAGTCCTTGGCCAGGTAGATTCGTCCGCCTGCCTCGGTGATCATCTCGTCGAGTTCGTCAAGTAGACGATCGAGTCCGACGCTCACGGGAATATCGAGAGCAAGGGTCCATCCGGTTGTCGGGAACGACAACGGTGCGGCATTGCCCGGACCGAATCGCTTGAGCACGGCCAGGAACGACGACGCCCCGGACCCCGATATCCGCTCGATGGATCGACGCAGGACCTCGGTTGCGCTGTCTGGGAGAACTGTCTGCCATTGCAGGAACCCCCGTGGCCCATACATCCGGTTCCAGTCGTTGATCATGTCGAGAGGATGGAAGAAACCCTCGATGGTCGATATGTGCCCGCGCCGCTGCTTTGGAGCGATTCGGTACCAGAACTCGTTGAACGCTCTGACCGTGAGCGGGTTGAGCAGGCCCGACGGGAAAATGTCGGGCGGGCCGCCCAACTGGTGTGTCGAATAGTTGAGCGGCTTCCGATGTCCCGCTGCTCGCGCCTGTTCAGCGGTGGCGAAGTGGCCGCGTTCGAGAATCGAGCGGCCCATGTGCTTACCCTTGGCCACCAGATCGATCCAGGCGACCGAATAGTCATAGAACTCGTCGCCCTCGACCATCAGGTTCATGACCTCGTCGAGGTCCTCTGTACGGTCTGTATCGACGGAGAGATAGGCCGACTCGACCCGAGTCATCTGGATGGTTGCGTCAATAACAATACCGGTGAGTCCCATTCCCCCGATCGTCGCCCAGAACAACTCCGGGTCCTTCGATGGTGACAGCTCGCGCAGGTTGCCCAGGCCGTCGATCAGCCGCATCGAGAGAATGTGGCTTCCCCAGGATCCCTTGACGTGATGGTTCTTACCGTGGACGTCTGCAGCGATTGCACCGCCGACAGTCACGAAGCGGGTTCCCGGTGTCACAGGGACAAACAGGCCTAGGGGCACGAACCATGTCATCAGGTCATCAAGGCTCGTGCCGGCGAGCGCCCGGACCGTCCCTGCTTCGAGGTTGGCCTCGATTATTCCGCTGATGCTCCGACCATCGGCAACGACGCCGCCGCCGTTCTGTGCACAATCGCCATAGCTGCGCCCCAACCCACGTGCCACCACTCCTCGCTCGGATGGACCACTGCCGTCCTTGACTGCGTCGGCGGCCACGGGAACCGGAACGAGGTAGGCGGACGTCGGGGCCGTCCTGCCCCAACCGCACAGCAGAATTGGTGAGGAATCGGCATATGGGGGTGTCGCACTCTTCGGGGTTTGAGGGTCACTCACACGTACATACCAATCGCAAGAATGGCTATCCAGATTACGCCCATGAGTTGCATCTGGCGATCGTGGAGGATCACGTCCTCAGGAGCCGAGCCCTTGCCCTGGTCGACCAGTAGTGCGTACCGCAGTACAGCGATCAGGAAGGGGATGATCGACAGTTGCGCCCAGGGTGAAGCCATGGGCGCATGGGCTTCGCTGACCCGCTCAACGGCCCACAGGCAGTAACTCATCACCAACGCCGCGACTGAGACGTTCTTGATGAAACCCAAGTACTCGGGGCTGTACTCGCCGAGCGTCGGACGTAGCTCCGCCGCCCGCTCGCCAAGTTCTTTCTGCTCGGCGAAGCGCTTGGCCGACGCTATGAACATCGAGCCGAAGAGCGAGATGAGTAAGAACCAGTTGGACACCTCGACCTCTGCCGCGTAGGCGCCACCCAGCAGCCGCAGTATGAACCCGGAGGAGAGTATTACCAGGTCGAGAATTGCCATCTTCTTGAAGAAGAACGAATAGAGCGTCGTGAGAGCCGCGTAGAGAACAACAATCAGCACGAGGGTCCGATTGTTGGTGAGCGCAATGAGTATTCCACCGACAAACAACACGACAGCCATGACGATGGCCGCCGCCACAGGAAGTGCGCCCGATGCGATTGGGCGATTCCGTTTGGTGGGATGTTTCCTGTCGGACTCGACGTCGAGTACGTCGTTGAGCAGGTAGGTGGCTGACGACACGCAACAGAAGGCGATGAAGCCGACAACGGTCAGGCGAAGCCTGTAGCCATCATCAAGCACACCCGCCGCCGCCGGCGCAACGAAGACAAGCACGTTCTTGGCCCACTGCTTGGGTCGGCATGCCTTGATCATTGCAACGGGAAGACTCTGTCGCGTCCCTGTGCTCTGTGAGTTCAGACTGTCCGTGTTCAAACCGTCACTCCGATACGGCCTTCCAAGGCTTGTGCCCTCAGATCGGCGGTGATGATGTCGAGCGACAGGACACATGTGGGCCATGCAACGAGGCTCAACGGAAAAGAAAGCTCTTTGAGCATATCCATCCGTGGTCGCTTTGCCTTAGACCGCTCGAATCACCGTCCGATGAGATTGAGGAGCCGTCCAGTCACCTCATCGGAGGCGGAAGAGATCACGTTGCCCTGCGCGGCACGAAAGATCCGGTCGTTCACCGCGTCGCCAATACCACCGTCGGCCATGGTGCGGATGATGAGCAGATCTGCGGTTCCGTCATGGGCCCGGAGTCGGCTGTAGAGCACTCTTGCGGCGTCGGCTGGCCTTTGGGGGAGTTCGATCAGACCCACCGTGACTCCATCAGCTCGGAGCCGTTGGGCCAACGCGTCCATGACCGACGCTGGGGCGTCCATGGCCACCAATGGAGTCGAGGGTGAGTAGTGGCGCAGGAACTGGCCGGGTGCAAGCGCATCACGATCCTCGGCATGGGACTGACGCTTGAGCACCACGATCTTCCCGATTACCGATTCGAGATCCTCGACAGTCACTCCCCCTGGCCGCAGGACCACTGCCGTATCGCCAGTCAGATCTATGACGGTCGACTCGACCCCTACCAGAGTGGGTCCACCGTCGAGAAGCAGGTCATAACCGCCTGCGAGTTCCTCGGCGACGTCGCCCGCAGAGGTCGGACTTATTCGCCCAAAGCGATTTGCAGAGGGAGCAGCGATGGCAACACCCGACTCCCGGAGGAGACCGAGAGCAATAGGATGCGCCGGTATGCGGATGGCGACGGTGTCTCGACCCGCTGTGATGTCATCGGGTACGACATTGCCCTTGGGAAGGACCATCGTGAGAGGCCCGGGCCAGAACCTCTGTGCCAGTTGCTCAGCGCGGTCATCCCATGTCCTTGTCAGCTTCCGGGCCTGCTCAACGCTCACAACATGGACGATCAGCGGATCAGTCGATGGGCGACCCTTGACGCTGAACACCCGTGAGGTCGCATCGACGTCCAGTGCGTGTGCCCCGAGCCCGTAGACCGTCTCGGTCGGAAATGCCACCAGTCCACCACGACGAATGACCTCTGCGGCCTCGCGTAGGACCTCTGTTGACGGATTGGCAGGGTCAACTATGACCATTCGGCTGTGTCCTGCGGGTGTGTCCTGAGGATTACGACTTTCGGGAGTTCCAGAGACCGTCTCAAAATCGGCGGCGATCTGAGCGGGATTCGCCGCGTTCAACTCGGAACCGGGGTGGGGCCCTTCAGTATTGGAGTCCGTCGCTGACACTCGACGATGCTCCCAGAGTCCTCACCTTGACGTGCAATCAGAGCGTTGCGCGTGACACTCGTTATCATTCGCCTCCATGGCCCAGCGGACAGATTGGAATCCTTACCTGCGGAGCCAGTTCGAGCAGCCCTACTGGTCCAAACTGCAGGATTTCATCCGCTCAGAACGATTGAGTGCAGCGGTCTACCCTCCCGAGGATCAGGTTTTTGCGGCGCTGCATTGGACGGCCCTCAGCGACGTGAAAGTGGTGATCCTCGGCCAGGACCCCTACCACGGGCCCGGACAGGCACATGGGCTGAGTTTCTCGGTACCCGAAGGCGTTGCGATCCCGCCATCCCTCCAGAACATCTTCAAAGAACTACGAGACGATCTGGGGGTGCCGATTCCATCCAGCGGAAACCTTCAACGCTGGGCTGATCAGGGCGTGTTGTTGCTGAATGCGACCCTCACGGTGCGCGGAGGCACCGCCGGGTCACACCAGAAGCACGGTTGGGAACCCTTCACCGACGAGGTGATCCGGGTGGTCAACGATCACGCCGCGCCGTCAGTTTTCATACTCTGGGGCTCATACGCCCGACGAAAGTCTGAGCTGATCGACTCCTCGCGTCACGCGATCGTCGAGTCGCCCCACCCATCGCCGCTGTCGGCACATCGGGGGTTCCTCGGATCACGACCCTTCTCACGAGCAAATCACGCGCTGGAAGCCATGGGACGTTCCCCGGTGGACTGGTCACTCGCCTGAGAGGCCGACCGCCGAGGCGAGCTCTGCGCCAGAACTAGCCGGCTACTCCCCTGGCGGTATGCAGCACCAACCCCGTCGAACGAGTTCGTCAGCGAGAGCATTGTCGGGAATGTCGAGCATCGCCCGTGCGTACTCCTGACGTCGACGCTCGGCTGCGCGTTCCATCAATGCGTTTCCGGCGGGCCCCTCTAGGTCGAGTACATCGGAATCGGAGAGCCCACTCTGTTGCCTGTCGTTGTCCGGCGACCGCCCCGATTCGCCGGTGAGCGATTCTGCTACCAGCACGCCGGCCTCCAGCCGTTCGATCAACTCGTTGGCCTCGTCAACGGTGAAACGACCGTTTGCCTGACGTTGGGTCAGCCCAAGTCGGTGCCGCGCCTCTCTGAATGTGTCGAAACCGCGCTCGCCGAGTAGCCGAGTCAGTTCTTCGATCTGTCGTTGTCCCGCCGGAGGTCCGCCGGGCTGTCCAAATGCCATCTCAGGTCCAGAATGTCGATCCTGCCATGGGCAGGGGCAGCGGCCTGCTGCCATACAGTGCGTCAATAGCGAGGTTCAATAGCGAATAGTGAATGTCAGTCCTCGAAGGTCCAGTCGGGCCGCTTCTTCGCATGACGTTCGTCGTAGGTCACCGTCCCATCCGCAGCGATGTCCTTTATAAGCGGAATCAGAACATCACCCCTGCCGGTGGCGATCCCATCGAGCCGTCTGGCGAAATCCTCGGGGAATGTACGCAGGATGCTCGATACACTCACCTGTTCCTCGGTGCCGAGGTAACAACGGTTTGCGTCGTTGACCGTTCTTAGCAACCGGTTCATCTGGCCCAGATCGTCGTCGCTGCCGCTTCCGGACTCGATGTTCACCAGGTGTTCGGTGATGCCGAGGGAACCCTGTTTACAAGGCGGACATTGGCCACATGACTCGACCGAGAGGAACCGGCTCACCTCGCGGGCGACGCTGACCATGTCGCGGGTCTCGTCATAGATGACGAATCCAGCGGCCCCCAACCCGCTGCCACGAGCCTTGAAATCCTCGTAGGTGAGCGGGACATCGAAGTCCTTAGCCGCAAGAACCGGGTTGGACACACCCGAGAGTGCCGCCTTGAACTTCCGGCCCTCGAGGGGACCACCACACATCTCGAGCACGGTCGAGAGTGTCGTTCCCATCTCGACCTCGTGAACCCCGGGGTGTACGACGTCGCCCACGATCGTCACGGTGATCGTTCCCGGAGAGTCCACCGTTCCCAACTCGCGATACCACGACGCGCCTCGCTCCAGGATGTGTGTCACCGAGGCGAGCGTCTCGACATTATTGATCAGCGTCGGGTTGCTCACGGGCGGGTCTGTTCCGGGTGCGGTGGCGGACTCCCAGCCCATCGGAACCGTGGCGAAGAGTCCGTGCTGCCATGGCGGAAGTTGGCGAGGTAGCGGCTCGCGACCTTCGATCACCTCGAGCAGAGCCTTCTCCTCGCCGAAGAGGTACTCGTCTGGCCCCTCGACGATCGTGACCGAGAGTCCGCCAAGCATCCCGTTCTGTTCCATCTCCAACACTGCGGAACGCAGGCGGGCAACGACATCGACGAAGGACGCCTTGGTCGCCAGATACACATCCTTCGCGTCGACCGCGAACGCTGCGATGGCTAGGCCCTCGATGACCCTGTAAGGGTCGGCCATCATGAGGACCCGATCCTTGAATGTTGCGGGTTCGCCTTCGGCTCCGTTTGCGACGACGAAGTGCCTTCCTCCACCTGATCGGCGGATCGATGCCCACTTCGCGCCTGTCGGGAATCCACCGCCACCTCGGCCTCGCAGTCCCGATGCGGTTATCTCCTCGATCGTCGCGTCCGGGCCGAAACGACGAGCCGTCTCAAGGCCTATGCCTCCGCCCTGATCGAGGTAGGCCGCCAGATCGGGGATCGGCTGGCTCGGGATAACGATGTTCAGGCCACTCATCAGGACTCCAGTCTCGAACTGTGGATTGTCACTTCAAACACGCTGTCGCCACACAGTGCGCCACACACGTCGCCAACCACTGTGCCACGCAACTGTGACAGCAGTGTCCAATCCATCGGCGTCGGCCAGTCATTCGGAGTTGATAGAGCCCGTTCCATGGAATCCGAACCTATGGCCCTGCTGTGACATCCACGAGCTCTCGGGGCACATGGTCAGCACCTGAGCATGAGTTAGGATCATTGACGTTGGAACCCAGAGAGAAGCAGCAATGAAGTTGTTCGTCGCCAGAAATATTCCTCGTCCGTCGGATGGAAACACCATCGCTCGGTTCGCAGGAGCACTTGCCCTGTCAGTAGCGGCGCTCCTCATGATCGTCCCGTCGGTCGCCGGAGCCGCAGATAATGCGCCCGAGGACGGCGGTGAGGCTCAGAGCGCGATCACGATCACCCAGGATGATTCGGCCGTTCAGGAAGGTTGTCTTCCCAGCTTTCTGGTCCTTTCCCGTCAGGTGAACAACACCAGCGAGTTCTTCGAACTGACCGTGCGGGCGAGCGCTCCGCCGTGTGACCCGATCAACGCCAAAGCTGTCATCTATGCGATGCCGGGCAACGGGGTCGCATGGCCTCAGACCCTCGTCGAGGTCAAGGAGTTCACGATCTCCAAAGCCGGCACCACCAGCATCCGCTTCGACAAGACCTGCGACCCTCAGCAGTTCGACGTCATCACTGGCGCCGCGCCGGAGGTGATCAGCCCAGAAGGCGAACACCACGGCCCACTGCTGTTCCCACTCGACACCGAAACGGCCCTTCAGCATTGGGGTTGCGACGATTCCACAACCAGTACCTCGTCGACGACGACAACTGAAGTTGGACCGACCTCGTCAATCACCACACCGCCCTCCAGCGTCACCACAGTTCCGGTGAGTGTCGCTCCGACCAGCGAAGTTGCTCCCACCAGCGTGCTCGGCACCCAGGTCGAGAACACACAGACGGCAGAAGTGGCCGGAACAAGTGAGTCCAACACCGAGGTCAAGGACACCAAGCTCGCATACACCGGCGCCAACTCCGGTGGAATCACGCTCACAGGTGTCACACTGGCGCTACTCGGAGCCGTTCTTCTCGTAGTCTCCAAGCGACGGGAGCGCACAGCCTGACATTCGGGAGGCCGCAGCTCATTGACCAGGGGGGATCAAGTGGTGGCCGATGGAACTCAACCTCGCTGACCTGTTCGAGTCGGTGGTCGATGCGGTCCCAGATCGGACTGCGCTTGTCGCTGGCGACAGGTGTCTCACATATCGCCAACTGAACGACAGAATCGACCGGGTCGCGACCATCCTCGCCAACGCGGGGGTCGGGCCCGGCGATTTTGTCGGCATCCAGTTGCCCAATGGCTCCGAGTACCTCGAGGTGATGCTCGCTGCATTCAAGGTTCGGGCAGTTCCAGTCAACGTCAACTATCGCTATGTCGGCGACGAACTCCGTTACCTATTCGCTGACGCCGGACTTGTGGCGCTCGTGCATCACAGGGAATATCAGGACGCTGTCGACAGAGCGCTCTCGGCGATGCCCGAGCAACGTCTGGTGCTCTCAGTGGGCACGGACGGCTCCTACGAGCCTGCGCTCGCCGCGACTACGGCGCTGACCACCTATCCCAGCCGTTCGGCCGATGACCTCTACTGCGTCTATACGGGCGGGACCACGGGTATGCCCAAAGGCGTCCTGTGGCGCCAGGAGGACATCTTCTTCGCCGCAATGGGCGGAGGTGACCCGTATCAGTTCGGTGATCACATCACCTCTGCAGATCAACTCCCCGGCAGGATCCCGGACCCGGGCATGGTTGCGTTGCCCGCACCCCCGTTCATGCACGCGGCCGGGCACTGGCTGGCCTTCTCCATACTCTTTGGCGGCGGAACAGTGGTCACACTTCCGGGTGGCCAGTTCGATCCCGCCACCTTGTGGCGACTCGTCGACGAGGAACGGGCCAATATCGTTGTGATTATCGGCGATGCCATGGCACGCCCCCTGCTCGATGAACTCGAAGCCAATCCGGGTCGATACGAACTTTCATCACTCATGGCGCTCGGTTCCGGAGGAGCACTTTTCTCTCCCTCTACCAAGGCCCGGTTCCGTGAGGTGGCCCCAAACCTGATCATCCGTGACGCCTTCGGAGCATCCGAGACCGGTCAACTCGGCGGAACGCCGCCAGCGGATGACCCCGATGGCTCGCCACGGCTCCATGTCGATGATCGCACCACGGTGCTCGACGCTGAGCACCGACCGGTGAAGCCCGGATCAGGCGAGACCGGTCACCTTGCACGCGGCGGGCATGTCCCCCTCGGTTACCTAGGCGACCCTGAGAAGTCGGCCGCCACGTTCGTGGAGGTGGACGGGGCGAGATGGTCTCTTCCCGGAGACCTGGCAACCGTTGAGGAGGACGGAACGATCGTCGTCCTTGGTCGGGAATCCCAATGCATCAACACCGGAGGCGAGAAGGTCTACCCCGAAGAGGTCGAAGCCGCACTGAAGGCCAACGACATGGTTCTCGACACAATCGTTGTGGGTGTAAAGGATCGGACCTGGGGTCAGGCTGTGTGCGCGGTCGTGGAGCCTCGGCCGGGATCGACTTTGACCATCGACGATTTACGGGAGTTCACCAGAGGCCGCATCGCCAACTACAAGCTTCCCCGACATCTAGTCCTGGTGGACCAGATCGTGCGCTCCCCGAGCGGTAAGCCAGACACCAGATGGGCCTCGACTGTCGCCAACGAAGCCATAACTCAAGACGCGTCTGTCCAGGATCCCGTCACCCAGGAGCGATGATCCTATGAAGGTCATGTCCGGGCTGGACGCACGGTTCCTGTACTCCGCTACACCGACGGTCCACATGCACACGATCAAGGCGATCGTTGTGGACGCCTCAGCGAATGGCACCGAGTTCACCGAGGACGAGATGGCGGAACTCATCGGTGAACGACTTCACCGAATGCCAGCTCTCCGACGCCGGGTCGTGCCGGCGCTCTATGGTCTCGGCAACCCGGTCGTCATTGACGACGCAGAGTTCGACATCCGCAATCACCTGGTGTTCAGACGACTCGACCCACCTGGCGACCAATCACAACTCGACGCTGTGATCGCCGAGACGACCGGACGGCCACTCGATACCAGTCGCCCTCTATGGGAGCTCACGATCGTCGAAGGCCTGGAGGGTGATCAGATGGCCTTCGTCGTCAAGCTCCACCACGCACTCGCCGATGGCATCGCGTCGGTGTCGATGCTCGAGAACGCGTTCATCACCGAATTGGGTGACGCTGTGGTCGAGGACTATCGACCCGAAGCGCCACCGTCACGTCGACAGATGCTCGGTTCGTCGATCTCCGGTGCGACCCAAGCCGTCCGCGCGGCTCCCCGTGTGGCGAAGCAGACAGTGACCGGAACTCGTCGCGCCAGGGCTGCCCGACGCGAGGAGACCGCCGAGATGGCCAAGCCGTTCGGTGGCCCCCGCACGGTCTTCAACGTTGCGCTGACCGCTGACCGGACCTACTCGACTCTGTCGCTGCCCATCAACGAGGTGGTCAAGGCCAAGAACGCCTCGAAGGTCTCGCTCAACGACATATTCCTGTCGCTTTGTGGCGGCGCTGTTCGCCGCTATCTGTCACGTTTTGGCGACATCCCGACGCGCAGCCTGATCACTTCGATGCCGATGGCCACGCGGACCGATCGGCATCGTCTGGGCGGCAACCATGTCGACAACATCTTCATGCCACTCCATACCGATGTTGTCGATCCGACGGAGCGGGCGCGTGCCATAAGCGCTTCATCCGCTGCTGCACGCCGAGTGCGCAACTCGTTCGGCACCGACCTTTTCGAGTTGCGCTCCGGAATGATTCCAGCGTCGCTCCACGGAGTGGCTCCAAGGTTGTGGGGAATGACCAGCCTGGCTGACCATTTTCGCCCACCTCTGAATCTGGTTACCTCGTTCGTCAGGGGACCACGCAAGCCTATGGAGGTGAGTGGAGCTGTCGTGACCCGACTGTTCTCCGCTGGCCCGATCCTGGAGGGAATAGGTCTGAACATCACCGCCTGGAGCTATGTCGACTCGGTGTATGTGTCTTTCCTGGGATGTTCGGCCTCGCTACCAGATCCGACGCTCATAGCCGCAGACATGCGCGCCGAGCTTGATCACTGGTTGACCACGCTCTGATGGAGACGGCGCCCTGACGCTGACGATGCTCTGATCCAGTAACGCCCGGACCCCGATCAGGTGTGACGGATTGCCACCTCCCAACCATGGCCGAGCCTCTATCCCATCGGTATGGTTGGCAACACCTTTTGCTGGAGGGGGACCGATGACAGCAACCGCATCCGACAATGGAACCAGCACGGGAGCCACCGTGGCCGGTACACCATCAGCCGGAACACCATCAGAGGAATCGACGGCAAAACGGTCGAAGCCTGCACCGAAGTCCGCACCGAAGCCGGGGCAACGGTCCCCTTCGACTCGCACCCCAGATGCTCGCTCCGCGGAACCGAAGGGTCGACCAAAGGGTGGCGCTGAGAAGGGTGGCACTGGGAATGACGCTGAGGATCAAATCCAGTGGTGGCATCCCATGGCTCCCCTCGACCGCACCGCCCGCGCCTATAGGGACATCGGACGTCGAGTCGCACGGAACCCCGTTGCAAGGCTCTCGGTAGCCTGGCCTCGTACCGCTAAGTTCGCCGCGGGAAAGCTCACCGAGGACCGGACCCCCGGCATTCCGCCAACACGGCTCACCCCGTCCCTCCTCGCACATGTGGTCATCGACGAGGCGATCATGGCGATCGCCGTGGGCCCCAAGCGGTTCCCCCGTCGAGCGGACTACCACCGGGTCAGTGACGAACTCGCCCGAGCACACGAGTTGTTCACCGCCGAGGGCTGGATCGAAAACCCGAAGTCGTTCCACAAGGATCCACCGCCGATGACCGAACCCGCCGTCACCCGCGGTTGGGCGCTCGGCACCAGCTATGAGCGCCTTTGGTGGCCCAGCGGCTACGAACCTCATCTGGGTGTACCTGGCACGGACAGATGGCTGGCATTCGAGTCGAACAGGACTGCATCCGCTTGGGTTCTCAGGCACCGAGACCGTCCACGCCCCTGGGTCGTATGCGTTCACGGATTCGGCACCGGACCGGTCTTCATGGACCTGTTCAGTTTCAGGGCCCGCTATCTACACGAGCAACTCGGTGTGAATGTCGCGGCGATCGTGTTGCCTGTCCATGGTTCGCGTCGACCTGGAGCCATGAACGGCGAGGAGTTCCTGGGTTTCGAGTTCATGAACAGCGTCCACGGGCTGACCCAGTCCCTGTGGGATGTTCGCCGTCTCCTCAGTTGGGTTCGGACCCAGGACCCAACCGGCGTCGGGGTCCTCGGAATATCCCTCGGTGCGATGGTCGCCTCACTCGTGGCGAATTTCGAGGCCGACCTGGATATGGTGCTCGCAGGCATTCCGGTGGTCGACTTCCCGGGACTCATCGAACACCATGCGCCCACGAACCTGCAGATGCGCAGCATCGAACACAACATCTTGGATGGAACCGCTCAGGACGTTCACCGCGTCGTGTCGCCCCTGGCGATGGAGCCCGTCACCCCACGGCGAGCAAGAGCGATCTTCGCCGGGCTCGGAGACCGACTCGCAACCACGGATCAGGCGCGCAGGCTCTGGGAGCACTGGGACAAGCCCGAAACTCTGTGGTTCCAGGGCAACCACATCGGCTACCTGTGGTCAGAGACCGTATGGCGGTTCGTCACATCGGTACTCGATGAGCGGAGCCTGACGGCCTGAGCTAGCTGCGGCGCACGCCGTCCCCGGCCGGGCCCTCGTTAGTTGGTTGCGACAATCGCGACCCCTCTCACACAACAGCAACCAACTATCGAAAGAGACTGGGACCGCTACGCCCGAACGCAGCATCAACCGATGATCGGGTACTTCCGCTCGGCAGCGAGTATGTCCATGCCGGCCTGCATCGCCTGGGTGAGTTCGTCGTAGCAGGCCTGAACGATCTCGGAATCCTCTGCGGCCTCGGGCCCATAGTGTTCGGACCAGTCGATCGGGTCGAGTAGCTCGACTGTCACCTTCGCCGGAAGAGGGAAGGTGGGGATACCGCCGGGAACAATCCCAAACGGCGGACCGAGTACCAGTGGAACCACAGAGACCCGCAACTTCTTGGCTATCGGCAGCCGCTTGGCCAGTTCTTCTCCTCGGGAAAGAACGAAGAGCGTCTCGTGAGCCCCAACTGACACGACCGGGACGATCGGAACCTGCTTGCGTAGAGCCAGTCGGATGACACCCGTTCGCCCTCCGAAGTCGATCCTGTTGCGTTCAGACCACGGACGGAACACCTCGTGGTCGCCGCCGGGATAGTCAAGGAGGATCCCGCCGGAATCGAGGATGGCCTCAGCGTTATCCACTCCGGCTTCCAGCCCGCCGCAACGCTCCATGATGGGGCCTATCCCAGGAAGCGACATGAAGAAGGAGTGCATCATTGTGAAGATCGGCTCCTCCTCACCTCGTTCACGCCACCATGCGGTCAACAGGATGGGGACATCGGGAGGAAGCTGACCACCCGAGTGGTTCCCGACGACCAGCATGGGGCCAGCATCGGGAACGCGCTCAAAGCCTCGTACTTCCGGGCGGAAGTACGAGGCGTACAGCTCCAAGAGCGGTCGAGCGGATCTCAGGAAGTCCGGGTCCCGAGAGGACCCGACTGGATCATCTTGTGTCACGAAACTGCGGATTCGGCCTTCTTGGTGAGGTTTCGAACAGCTTCCTCGGTGACATCGACAACGTTGACAGCCAGCTTGTGTGCCGACTCGACGACGTCCTCTGTCATCTTGAAAGCAGAGTCGATGATCTTCTTGCGAGGACCATCACCGTCATCACCCACGTCGGGGAAGCTGTCGTTGATCGAATCAGCAAAGCGATGCATCGCATCAAGAGCTGACTTCTCTCCCTTGTGAACTGAGTCCATGAGCCCTTGAAAGCCCTTGACGTCTTCGGTGGCGGTTTTTGCTGGCATGGCTCCTCCTTGGTCGGGGTGGTTGAAGCCCACATGGAGCATGTCACTCCTGCTTGCAAAAGTGAACAGGTGCGGCCGAGTGTCACACCATGATCGCTGGTCGATCGCAGCGTCATGCTCGCCGACTCTTAGTTGTCCTCACAATTGGTATCGGGACACGCCACGGCAGATGACATTAGAGCATCGCTGCGGGCGAACTCAGGCGGCGCGGCTCAACTCAGGCGGCGGCGGGCTGAACTCAGGCCAGAGCGGGCTCAACCAGCCCCCCACACCGTTGCTGATGAACGGCACGGAACCTGTCATACATGACGATCAACAGCGTCAGAAGCAATCCGAAGAACACAGCGGCACCACGATTCACCTGACCAGAATTGATTGTTCGAACAATCAGGGAAATGACAACAGAGTTGCCTATCGCGAGCACTACGAACTCGACTCCCAGAGACGTCCAGTCATCTCCGCGCCTGGCCATCACAGTCGCAAGAACTGCGTTGAGTGCGACGACCACGGCGGTCCCAAGGAAAACCTGCCCGCCCGAGATTCGCAGTTGGAGCATCTGGGTGAAGATGATCGACACGAGAGATATGAGAATGATCTTCTCGAAGATCGGCCAGCGAAGCGGTGGTTGCTCCAAGTTCTGAATGGCGCCAAGGCCTGGCTCGGGCTTGGCGGTCACATCGACTTGAGGTACCCGCGCATCTACATCGAAGCGAGTGGGCCAGTCCTTTGTTGGAAGTTCTCGAGCGTAGCGAATGACTCCGAAGGAGACAGCAGCAATCCCGATCACCAGAGCGGCGGTGACGACAGGTCGGTTGGCGAAAGCCGCGGCCCAACCATCGGCTGGCTCAGAGCCGAGGACTGATTCCTTCATGAAGTCGGTGAAATCATTCTGGGCAATATGGATCCACCACTCCTGGGGAAGCTTTATCACTATCCAGATGAACGCGGCCATCCCCATGACCGCCTTTCGGGTCAGGCGGCGTGGGTCCCAGCTAGTGCGCACGACCTCATAGGCGATGAAGAAGTACTCAAAGACGTTGGGGAACACGAAGAGAAGAAACCGCTTCTCGAGGATTTCGAACGCGACTACACCCAGTAGCCGGTAGTACCACAGGAATCTCGCGACCTCGATCGCGAAGCCGTTGGTCCAGTTCCTGATGACCGACAGGTAGGCGACGGTCAGGTAGTAGATGTCGAGCGCCTTGTCGTAACTCTGGTAATTATCCAGATTTAGGTGAGTGAACTTCTCGAAAATTGTCTGGTCAGCAGCGTCGATGATCAGACACGCCACAATCGCTGGCAACGGGAACCGCGGGATCAGGAGCGGGATCAGGAACCTCGCACCCACGACCAGCAAAAAGATGAGGGTATCGCTGGTTCTTCCGGACATGTTCGCTGAAGACTAACGCGCCCGACACCGCTGGCAGCGGAAACGGGACTGGCAGCGGAAACGGCGCTGGCAGCGGACTCGTGCAGGTTCCGAGCCCGATCAGCCCTTGACGATCTGGGCCTCTTCGTAGTCACTCGGGTTCAGGCCCATTCCACGCAACTGCGAGTCGCCGAAGTTGATGTCGCCCCCGACATAGCTCCCGTCTGACTTGTTGACCCAATACCGCTGGTAGCTGTTGTCCACCTGCATCTTCTGACCACCAGAGGTCTGAACAGTGTTCTCCTCGTTGATGTAATTGAGGAAACCTCGCTGTTGGACATCACCGGAGTTCATTCGTTGATAGAAGTTGGAGACGCTCGCATCGTTGGCCGACCACATGGCCTGCATACGTTGTTGATGCGCATTGGCGCTGGCCTGAATCTGAGCCATGTTCGCCTCGTGACGCCGGGTCATAGCCTCGGTGTTCGCCTGTATCTGGGCCATGATCTGTTCATGGCGTTGGTTCTGAGACGCCGTGAAATCCGGATTGGTCTTCTTGGAGTCGAAGACCTGTTGGAGCATGGCGAGGAAGTCATCGGGATTGCCTGTTGTTCCGATGCCCATCGCGCTTGCCTGCCAGACGGGACCTGAGTTAATCGTTACTCCCTTCAGCAGGGCGTTCGTTGTCTTGCCGGCATCATCACTGAAGGTGAACCGGATCACGACGGCATCGATCTGCGGGACCTGTAGACCCCTAGCTGCAAAGGCGTCCTGGTACCTCTGGACTACTGTTGAATCGAGTTCTGACCCGGTTACCTGGAAGCCATCGAGTTGACCGAACTTGTCGGTCACATACTTCGAGAAATACTCCGGTGCCGGTGAGTAATAGGCAAGGTCCATCGAGTCAAGGTTCTCTGTGAACTGCCGAGTGATTTCGTTTGCCTGATCTGGATCCCAGTAGGAGGGGATCTTGGGATCACCGATGAAGAGGACCGTCTCGCCGTCGGGGCTCATGGAATTGACGATCTCGTTGTGAATCTGGCCCTCAACCGTCGAATAGACCAGATTGTCCCAACCGAGGGGAACCTGGACGCTGAACGCGTTATTGACCGGATCAGAGACGAGAACAAGGTCCGTGGTCGGGCCGGATGCACTCTGCTGATCCTCGATCGGATCCCCCTGCCCCTCGGATCCACCTGTGGTCGTCGCGGTGGACTGCTTGTCGCTCTTCCTGGTCACCTTGGCGGTGCTCTTGTCACCTGACCCGCCACAAGCACTTGAGACCGTCATCACGACCGCTACTACCAGCACGGCGGGTGCCAGCTTCCCCAATTTCTGCATTTCCCTCATATGTGAATCGTATTCCCCATAGCGTCCCCGAGACCGCTGATTTCACCATCACCGCACTGTCAGTTGGTTGCGCTTATCGGGAGCATTGTCGTGATAACCGCAACCGACTGACGGAAATGCATTCTGTGAAGGCCCTTGTTGAGGCACAATCTGCGGAACACACTCCGACGTCAGGAAGAACACATGGGTCTTATCGACTACTCCAAAGAAGAAAAGCTCTCCCGTGAGGCAGCGGCTGAGCGTCTGCGTGAGCTTGCCGATCAGCTCTCGCGCCATAACCAGGTTGCGTTCGAGGACGACGGTCGAAGATTCACCGTGGACGTACCCGACGAGGTCGAGATCAAGCTCGAAGTCGAGATCGGCGACAAGAACGAGATCGAGTTCGAGATCAGCTGGTAGGCGATCTCGGCCGACCGGACCGACGGGATCGACTGAGGTGAGGAGAACCCGAATGACAGCAGGACCAAGATTCAAGATCGCGGTTGTGGTGGCAGCCGCCGCCCTTCTCGCCGGATGTTCCTCGGGTTCCGGCTCGTCTGCCTCCACCACGACCGTGGTTGGAGCCGGGGCGAACACCGAATCCGGCAACGTCAAAGAGGTCAAATGGGAGAAGGTCCTGGCCCCTCGCCCGTGTGCGTGCAGCGACGGGTCCGAGTTCCATTTCTGGATCCGACGGGCCAATCCCAAGAAGGTGCTGTTCTTCCTCTATGGCGGCGGCGCTTGCTTCAGCAAGGAAACTTGCGCCACAAAGCCCACATTCACTGCGAACCTGTCCGATGATTCGAGCCCGACGGACGGAATCTTCGACTTCTCCAACCCCGAGAACCCATTTGCCGACTACTCGGTGGTAGCGGTCCCCTACTGCACCGGCGACCTGCACCTCGGAACCGTCATTCACGACTACGGGGACGGCACCCTGATCCGACATGTCGGCGCAGTCAACGGAATGGCCGCGTTCACATCAACTGCCTCGATGTTCCCCGATGCCACCGAGGTGGTCGTTGCCGGTAGCAGCGCCGGAGCTGCTGGTTCGCCGTTATATGCAGGGCTTGCGTCCGATCTGTTCCCCAAGGCGAACATTGTCAACATCGCCGATGCCGCCGGCGGGTATCCAGCCAATCCGGGCGTGACACTTGCGATCGGTTCCCTCTGGGGAATCAACTCCACCATCCCCGCCTGGCCGAACGCTCCAGAACCGGGCACGCCGGAATGGTCCCTGCCGGGAATGGCTGTGCAGGCGTCCAAACACGATCCGGAAATCACCTTCGTCCGGATCGACCATGCTGCTGACGAGGTACAGGAACAGTTCAACGAGCTGGCCGGACTCACAGACGAACCGCTCATCAACGCGATCTCCGCCAACGAGCAGATGATCCGGGACAGCGGCGCCAAGATGAACGTGTGGATCAACTCCGGTACGGAACACACGATTCTCGGGGAAGGCTTCTACGACGCCAAGATCGCAAACGAGAAGCTCACGGTTTGGCTCGGCGGGATAGTCGAGGGCAAGAAGGTCGATGATGAACGCTGCGACGAGTGCTCCCCGGTGACGAACTGAGGGTCACGCACTGGGGACCGCACACTCATCACATCCCTGTTCGGGAAAGGTGGACATAGAGCCGATCGAGGAACTCGATCTGGGCGGGAGTCAACTTGGTGCGTGCAGATTCGACGTCGAACCAAGCTGCTCGGTCGACCTCGGCGAACCAATACAACAACAGTCCGGCGCTTCGACTGGCCATTTCTCAACAATAGACAGCCATACGACAGTTGCTCGGGCTCCGGATCAGACTCCAGTGGACCAGATGCTCCTCGCGTTCACCGGTCGAGCGTGGGAGGCTGAGGAGATGACACAGAATCCAGCCGCGCCAACTACCCCATTGGGATCAGTGGGTTCTCTCGGAACAGCCGTTGTTTCCGGCGCATCATCCGGAATCGGTGCAGCAACAGCCATTGCGTTATCAACTATTGGGTTCGACGTGGTGATCGGAGCCAGACGAGTGGAGCGACTGTCCGAAGTTGCCAAGCAGTGCCCCGGGCCTGTGGCTGTCCACCAGCTCGACGTGACCGACGACGGCTCCGTGAATCACTTCGTGGCATCGATTCCCGAATGCCACGTGCTCATCAACAACGCTGGAGGGGCCCTGGGAGTCGACCCGATCGCGACCGCCGATATCGCCAAATGGCAGACCATGTACGACACGAACCTGTTGGGAACACTGCGCCTGACCAAAGGCCTTCTAGACAAGTTGACCGACTCCGGCAACGGCCATGTTGTGGTGGTCGGTTCGATCGCAGGTATCGAGTTCTATCGGGGAGGAGCTGGATACAACGCTGCGAAGGCGGCCCAGCATTCGTTCTGCGAGGTACTGCGACAGGAGACCGTCGGGTTACCAATACGGGTGAGCGAGGTGCAGCCCGGCCTGGTCGAGACCGAGTTCTCGGTCGTTCGATTCGACGGAGATCAGGACAGAGCCGACGCTGTCTATGAGGGTCTGACTCCGTTGAGCGCACTTGACGTCGCAGACCTCATTGCGTTCATCGTGACGAGGCCACCGCATGTGAACCTGGCGACGACGCTCCTGCTGCCTCGGGATCAGGCAACGGTTGCAGTGACCCACCGGTCCTAAACGGGCTTCGGACGATTCATTTGCCTACTCGGTTACAGGTAGCGTCGTGACATGGCGTTACCACCTCCGCGTTCAGACCTGACGGCGTTGGTCACCGGGGCCTCCTCCGGCATCGGGACCGAGATCGCACGAGAACTTGCCCGACGAGGTCACAACGTCACACTCGTGGCCCGCTCAGCCGGCAAGCTGGCAGACCTTGCCAAGGAACTTCGTGAACTCGGAGTCGAGGCCGACGTGATTCCCCTGGACCTCGCCGATGGTGAGGCGCGTGCTGAACTCGCCGATCTGGTGAAGGCACAGGGCAAGGTGGTGAGCATCCTTGTCAACAACGCTGGCCTGTCGACAATGGGTCCAGTGCACAAGGCGAATCCACATGCAGAACTCAACATGATCGAACTCGATGTCGTCGCGGTGGCGGAACTGTGCACCAGGTTTCTTCCGGGGATGGTTGAGCGGCGAAGCGGCGCTGTGTTGAATGTCGCCTCCACTGCGGCGTTCCAGCCTCTTCCGGGTCAAGCCGGATATGCGGCATCCAAGGCATTCGTCCTGTCCTACACGCGAGCGCTCAGCGGTGAGCTTCGAGGAACGCACGTAACCGCCACGGCACTTTGCCCGGGACCAGTCAGGACAGGCTTCAACGAGGCTGCCGGGATATCCGATCGCGAGGCGGAATCGGCAATGCCCGGCTTCATGTGGGAGACGGCCGAAGACGTCGCCCGATGCGGCGTGGATGCGATGGCATCCGGCAAGACGGTTGTGATACCGGGACTGCCCGGAAGGTTGACGGCGGCCTTTGGCCATATGGCACCCAAGGATCTACTCATGCCGATCCTCGCCAGCCGTCACCCCAAGCTTCGCAAGTAGCGCCCGGACTTGCGTGAGCCCCGCCGTGTCGGCCTTGTTCGTCAGCGTAACGCCCGAACCTGTGTCACGGCCTCGACGTAGGACTCCAACAACGGAGCTACCTGAGCAGGGTCGGTCACCTTCGAAAGGTCCGAGATAACAGCATTCAGTCGGTTCGCAGCCTCACTGTGAACTGACTCGTCAGCCATAGCACTCACTTTGAGCACCTGCTCGCCCTCCGCGGCAGTACCCTTCGCGAACTCCAGAACCTGTTGGTCAAACCCATTCACCGCCTGAGACAACGCGACCTGATCATCACTCATCTGCTGGGCGAGCACACCCAGCCGCTCCTTCTCCGCCCTAACCGCGGACGCTGCGCCTTCGGGATCGCTCCGGTAGCGGTCAATAGTCAGTTGGAGCGAGCGGAACTCTGGACTCAGTTCGACCTCCGGTTGACTGACAGTCAATCGGTCCACCACTGTGACGCTGCTGCTGAGAGCTACCCGTTGCTCAGGCGGGAACTCCTCGAGGGCATTGGCGGCCACCCGGATCACTGATCCGACAATCTCCATCTGCTGGTTGGCGGTCGCAACTGTCTCAGCAAAGGAGTCAGCCGCTCTTCTCGCGACCAGAAGATGTTCGGCAAGTTCTGCGTTGGCCTCGCGAGCCTGATTGGTCCGAGAACGCCCATTGATGAACTGGATGGAACCAGCAGCGATGCAGGCCAGCACAATCACGGCGATCATGCCTGTGGCCGCCTGCCAGGGGTGGATCGTTCTGCCCTGCTTCGGCTCGGCGCCCTCAAACACAGTTGATTGACTCAGACTCAGACGACTCGGACTCGAACTGCTCAGCAGGAGGACGATTCAGCGAGGGGACGAAGTCCGACGCGCCTTGTGAACGCCGGGCCGTGGTCCATTGGACCTTGGGCCACCGGACTTCCCGCCACGTGACTTCGCACTGCCCGCCTTGGCACCGTTCGCCTTGGCACCGTTCGGCTTGGAACCGTTCGGCTTGGAACCGTTCGACTTGGAACCACCGGGCCTGGGACCGTTCGCCTTTGCTCCGTTCGGCTTTACTCCGTTCGGCTTTGCTCCGACTGGCTTTGGACCACGGGGCTTGGAGCCGCTTGGCCCAGCACCCTTGGGCTTGGAACCTCCCGGCCTGTTGCGACCAGATGATCCGTTCGACGAACGCTCCTTGTCACGTCGATCCCGCCTCTGATCGTTTCGGTCGCCCGAATGGACCTTCCTGGGTGCGCGTTGTGGCTCCCCCTCGGTCAGGTTCGCCACATCCGGGGCGACGATCTGGATCTCACGACCGATGCTCTTCTGCTGGCGGACCAGGTCGCGTCGCATCTCGTTCGGAACGAAACTGATAACAACGCCTGCATTGCCGGCACGACCGGTTCGACCCGAACGGTGGACGTAGTCCTTTGGGTCATCTGTCGGATCGAAATGGATAACGCACTCGACCCCGTCGACGTGAATACCGCGAGCCGCAACGTCGGTGGCGACGATGGCGCGGGCGTCACCGCTCCGGAAGTCCTCCAGCGCACGTTCACGTTGGTTCTGGCTCCGGTCACCGTGAATAGCGACCGCAGATACGCCCCGTGTCCTCATCTGCTTTGCAACACGATCGGCGCCACGCTTGGTCCGACAGAACACGACCGTCGGTCCGACCTTTGCCACGATCTGTGTGGCCATACCTATGCGATCAGGTCGTTCGATCTGCCAGAACACGTGCTCCGCAGTAGGGCCATCGGGGTCGGCTCCGGCCTCCTCGTGACGCACCGGATTAGTCATGTAGCCCTTGACGATCACGTCGACGTCGCCATCCAGAGTCGCCGAGAAGAGGAGCGTCTGACGCTTCTTCGAACAGGCATCGAGCAGTCGTCTGACCTCTGGCAGGAAGCCCATGTCGGCCATACGGTCTGCTTCGTCGAGAACCACCAGATCGACATCGCGGAGGTCGACATGGCCCTGATTGATCAGGTCGGCCATCCGCCCGGGACACGCGACCGCTATGTCCACTCCTGCCTTGAGCGCTCGGACCTGGTTACCGAAACGGACTCCCCCGTAGAAGGACTCGACCGACTGATCCCGGTCCGCGAGCATCCGCAACTCGTCACATATCTGTGCGGCCAATTCACGGGTCGGCGCCAGCACCAGAGCTCGAGGGCGGTGGGGCTTGGCCCGTTTGACCCGCAACACTGCAGGTATTCCAAAGGCGAGGGTCTTGCCCGAACCCGTTGGTGCACGTCCACAGACATCGCGACCTGCGAGCGCCGGCGGAATCGTCGCCAGCTGGATCGGGAACGCCGTTTCGATCCCTCGGTCCGCAAGTGATCGAACCATTGAGTCCGGAAGTCCGAGCGAATCGAAACGATCAGAGGATGGCTCGTCATTAGAGTCGCCATCTGAACCCGTCCGGCTGTTTGTTGAACGGTCGCGCGACGACCGGGATAGTGATGATGGATGTGTTGACACTTGGTTCTCCGACTGGCTGAGGGCCATAACCCATCGGCACACCGATGAGATTCACCCGCTCTGATCGGCACAAGAGGCAACACCGCTACAAGACTGGACTGACCGAACGTTCCACCGAATTTCCACGTGGTCGGGCTCAGGCTTTCACCTTGTGCACCAGACCGAATGGCAGCGACGACACCTCTCGACGCGTGAACCGGTCAGATTGACGGGACCGATACTACCAATGAGCGTCGCCTGTACTCGGAATCGCCTGCTGTGAATTCAGCCGGGGAGCACATATCGCGGGTTCGCAACGGACAACTTCACCAACGTCGATCGAGCGAGGCGATCCCATGAGTCGTCGGCGACGTTCGTCAACCCCGTAACTGCCGACTCGTCGGTCGCAGCAACTTTCTCCTGCCCGAGGGAGTCAGGGTCTTGCACGAGTGCGTCAACAAAGCCCGAATCGACCGCAGCGATCTGACGCTCGACAATCGCGAGCATCTTCGCTGCAACCCTGATGTTGTAGGACAGTCTGCCCTCGGTCTGTGCTACTACGTCGTTGTCCAGGAAATCGCGGACCGCTACGAGTATTTCTCGGGCAGTTGGTCTACCGAACACCCCCGGGTCGTCATCCGCCTCGCCGAGCACGACTTCAGGTTCAATGCCCAGGGGCGACGCGGCCAGAGCCCCCGCCGCGCTCTGCGGAGCAAGAAGTTCGATCAGATCCCATTCCTGTTCCGCCACACGTCTACCGATGGCCGCGAGTTCATGAGACCTGACCGCCCCGCTCAGGTGGGCGAATGCCTGACCCATTGCAATCACTCCCCATGTGAGGGTCTTCTGAACCAGCCACCAGTGGAAGCGGTCTCGGTCGACCTCGGCGCCTGATGCCTGCTCGTACACGCTCAGGAAGTACTCGATCTCACCAACGCCGCCGGCACCGAGCGGTGACCCGAAACGCCATGCCTTCACACAGAACCACGCCAGATCCTCGATCGGGTCACCCAGGTGCATGAGTTCCCAATCGATCACCGCGCCGAGCCCATCGGCGTCGACAATGATGTTTCCCATGCGAAGGTCGCCATGAACCACGCTCAGGCGACCGGGGGGCAGCCGAGTCGACTCGAGCCAGTCGAAAGCCCTTTCGAACACGGCGCTTCGGTCAATGAGCATGCTGTATCCGACACGGTAATTGGTGAGCTCATCGGTTTCGCTCACTCCGGGAACCTCGTGCGGATCGATCGAATGCAGCCCGGCCATGAACTCCGCCACCTGCCCGCACAGGAGCGAACGCGCAGTTTCGAACTCGTCGTCACGAAGGATCCTTCTGGGGATCGTCTCGCCCTTCACAGCCGACATCACGATCCCCGCAGTGCCCAACTGTTCACCCTCGTTGAACAGGAGCACCTCGGGCACGGCCAGGCCGGCTCGATGACAAGCCCGGATCACCTGCGCCTCGTTGCGCATCACACCCACGGGGCTCGGTCGACCCGGCGGGTCACGGCGCAGGATGAGCGGGCGACCCAGAGCGTTGAACGACCACGTTTCGCGCGACGCCCCGCCGCTCAGGCGGCGAAGATCGTTGATCTCGACCGGGCCGCCGACGTCGACCCCCAGGCCAGCAGCACCGACTGCGGAGTCGCCAAGTACAGAGTCCCCGAGTGCAGAGCCGCCGACGGCGCCAAGCGCGGCCGAGAGGAGCTCAGATACCTGAATCGGTTCCGACTGGGACGCCATCGATGATCTGATCCAGATATTCCGACATTCCAGAGCCGTCGATCCCGTCATATCTCCAACGGGTGGCTCCTTCCGTAATACGGGTGACCATCCCGTCTCGACGGTTCCGCAACGGGATGTTCGACCACACCTCGCCGGCGATCACATATGTGTGGTCATCGGTTGTAACTGTCAGACGATTCTTCGACGGCACCCAATCGTCGTCGTAGTCGGATGCGATATTCGCCTCACGGATCGACACGAACCGGTCATCGCCGTACCGGGCCCTGTCATAGACGAACCCTCGCGCTCCTCGCTCCCCGGCCTCGTCACCGGCGATGGTGCACCCGATGCCGATGTCAGGTCCCAGGTTGACCGTCAGCCACCGGTACCAATGAATGTTCTGCCAGAAGCGAGGGCCCCACGAGTGGTCCCGCATGCCGAGTGCGTCTGCGACCTCGAAGGTGTGATCGCCGACGGTTGCATTGCCGGCTGCGGACATGTGCTGTTCGGTGTGACCCCGAGCGAACATCCGCTCCGGATCCAGATCAGGTTTGTCGTCACCTTCATCCCACTCGGGTTCTCCCCCTTCTATTGGGCCGACGGCATCGAGAATCAGGTCCAACGAGCAGGCAACAAAGGGGTTGTTGGAAAAGGCCTCTCGGGGCTCTGCCATCTGCCGCGGGTCAGCCAGCATGCAGACCTTCCCGTCGAAGGTGATTCTGTGTCGAACGAATGGTTCGATCACTTCGAAGCGAAGCCCACCAGCGTTGTGGGCAAGATTGTCCGAAATCCTTGGTCGGTCATAGATGAACCCGACCGAACCATCGGGCAGGTAGAGGCACACACTCAACTCTGCATGGCCCTCGTTGACCCTGTTTCCCATGCGGACCCAACCACCAAACCCACTTCGCAGGTCAAAGAAGTTGTAGTAGCGACTCTCGTTGAAGTTCGCCGCCTCTTCCGGTTCGTGCATCAGATCATCCGTTGGCAGGAGGCGCATTCGCATTCGACCATGGTATTGAGACCGTGCGGGTCGTGGATCCGATCTTGCGACAGACGGCCACACCGCCCCGAGCGCTCGACGGACCCGACGCTGAACGAAGCATCCCCTTGAGAGGTCATCAGAGCCAGTGTTGACTTGTTGTCGATGCGCGCAGATACGGTCACAGATCCAGAGGTCGTCCGCGGTTGGCTGAGTGAAGCCAGCCATGTGGTAGCACTCGTAGGCGCAGGTATCTCGACCGACAGTGGCATCCCGGACTTCCGTGGCCCAAAGGGCCTGTGGACTCTGAACCCCAAGGCCGAGCGGATGTCGGATATCACCTACTACGTCTCGGACCCGGAGGTGCGCCAACTGGCGTGGCAGTCACGGCTCGAGCATCCGGCTTGGACCGCCGAGCCCAACGATGGACATCGCGCGCTCGTCGAGTTGGAGCGTCGAGGTCAGATGGCTGCGATCATCACCCAGAACATCGATGGACTCCAACAGGCCGCGGGGTCCGCTCCCGAGCGGGTGATCGAGGTCCACGGAACAGTCAGGGAGGTGATGTGTCTGTCCTGTGACTACCGGGCGCCCATGCAAGATGCGCTCGATCGGGTAGAGGCCGGCGAGGCTGATCCACACTGTCTGATATGCGATGGGCTGTTGAAGTCGGCCACGGTTTCATTCGGCCAGAACCTGGACCCCCTCGTCATCGGACGGGCCGAAGCCCACGCCGAGGCATGCGATCTGATGCTGTGCATCGGTTCGACTCTGACGGTCTACCCCGTCGCGATCCTTCCCACGCTCGCGTCACGGGTCGGCGCGCAGGTCGTGACCATCAATGGTGAACCCACCGCCTATGACGATCAGGCTGACGCTGTCCTGACGGGCGACATCACACGGACCCTTCGCGAGTTGATCGCCAAGGACTGAGCCCACCTGAAACATCGCTTCACGAACCATTCACACTGCATAGAATTCAGGCTGCCGTTTCCGGTCGCGAGCATCCACCCGGGGAGAGAGCAGCGTCGACCTATGGGATCTCCCACGAGACTCATTTCGAACATGGGGCGACCGAACGAGCAGATACTGTTTCGCCCTCGGTTACAGCGGGTGCTCGACCTCGCGTGGGAACGCGGGCTGGTAACCATCACTGGAGCTGCCGGATGGGGCAAGTCAACATTGCTCTACCAGTTCTGCCACTCCTCGCCCCACCCGTTCTCACTGGTGCGGGCAGATTCTCCCGACACTTCGATTGCAGGCCTCTCCAGATCCATCAGCATCGCCCTCAACAGATCGCTTGGCACCCCAATATCTGTTGCAGAGTCCGCTGAGGAGTTGGTGCAGGGAATCATCCACGCGACTGCGCAGCGGACTCACGCTCTGGTACTCGACGACATCCACAACATCTCATCTTCGCCCGCCATCGATGTGCTGAGACTCTTGGTCGACTACCCACCTCCCGGGATGGTCCTTGTACTCGCCAGCCGTTCAGTTCCGGAGTTGGACCTGTCACGTCGCCGACTCTCCAACACGATCATGGAGATCGGCCCCAATGATCTGCGATTCCGAACGTGGGAGGTGGAGCGCCTCTTTGGTGATCTCTACCACGAACACCTCAGGCCCGAGGAGATCGCAACGATCTCGGCACGCCTCGGAGGATGGGCTGCCGGCTTACATCTCTTTCACTTGGGAACAGTTGGAAAGCCGCCGAGTAGCAGAATGGCCTCTCTTGGGTCCTTCGGGTCCGGCAAGGATGCATGCCACGAGTACCTGACGTTGAACGTCCTGGACTCGCTGCCAAACACTGAAAGACACCTCCTTGTTCAGACCAGCGTGATGGGTGTGCTCTCTTCCGCCATGTGCGACGAGATACTGGGAAGTTCCGACAGCCGGTCTCTCTTGGAGAGCCTCGATCGACGAAACCTGATCAGCGCCGACTACGAGGCATCCGATCTATACCGATGCCATGAGGTGCTCCGGTCACACCTCGAATCGCATCTCGTTGACGAAGTCGGTCCGGACAGAATGCGCGAACGTTACCGTCAGGCCGCTGAGCTGCTCGCTGTGAACGGACATTCGGCTGACGCAGTCCGAGCCTTCTGCCGTGCTGGCGACACGGAATCCGCCGTACACCTCCTCAACTCACATGGTCAGGCTATGGCAGAGTCGAATCACATGTGGCGGGACTCGATCCCATCAGCGATCCTCGATCATGATCCCTGGATCCTCCTGGCCCGTGCCCGACGTGCAGTGAGCATGGGTGATCTCAAGGACGCCATAGCCCTCTACCATTCCTCACGCGCAAACTCCGTCGGCAGAGGTGCCGGTCCGCAGAGTGTGAGGGAGCAGCGATGCGCCGAGGACTGGGTGGGACGCCCGCTTCGCGTATCACCTGAGTGGACCGGCCGGATCCGATCCGCTCTGCAACGCGATCCGCTGTCCGAGGCCATTCAACTCCAACAGCTTGACACACCGACCAATCGCTTTGCCGGTGGCGTCGCGTTTGTCCTTTCGGGCCACGCCCACTCAGCTCGGACGGCTTTCAATCAAGTAGTCAACGACAAGTTGACCAGCGATGTGATCTCGCTCGCTGCCCGAATCGGTATCGGAATCGCCGGACTACTACTCGGCGACTTCGACAGCGATGCAATGGAACTGCTCGCACGTGAAGCCGATCTGACGGGGCAGTCTCACCTGGCTCGGCTGGCATCAGCTGTGGCCACCACGTCCTACGACAAGGATCCGTTCTACGCACTCCCGGACTGGCCTCACGCAGTCAGCGACAGGTGGGTCTACGCGGTCGCTCTCTGTGTACTGGGACTTCGTCCGCCGTCTGATCAATCCGCGCTCCAGGAACTCACAGATCGACATTCCGATGCCGTCGCCATGATTTCGCCAACCTCATCGAACAGCGGCAGGTCGTCGCTGAGGCCCACGCCGTGTTCACCCTCTCCCGCTACCTGGCGTGCGCGGCGACCTGAGCGCCTCCATCACCGCTGCATTGGAGGACTGGGAGGGTGTCAGGACGCCTCGTCGATGGCGGCAATCCACTCGTTGAGCTGTTCGGCTGCGTCGTCCAGGGTGATGTCGATCCCGACCTCGGCGGCGGCGCTGGCGTAGTCGCTGTGCCAGTGGGAGTAGGCAACCACCTGTGGTGGCCACGGCCGAGGTTCGAGTTGGAGCTGCTCGGCCTCGGCGTAGCGGGCGGCGAACAGATCGGCGCACGCCTCGCGGAGGCTGCGCAGGTCCCCTGAGTCTGGGTAGAAGACAGCTCGGAGGAGCAGGAGGTCGACGAGGTCGCGTGCTCGCAGGTTGGCGGCGTCCGGTGGCTGGTGGGGATCTGTACTGCCGTGCAGCTTTTGTGCGACCTGGTAGTCGAGCGCGATGCCGGCCAACTCGGCAGGTGAGGGCAGCCCGAAGTGGCCCAGCGGAGGAGCGGGGACCGCTTCAACGGCTTCGTTCATCCGGCCCTCGCTGGGCGCGACCTCAACGTCCACGGATCGCCAGGGCTTACCCTTGATCGACATCTGGAGCTTGAACCGGCGAGGCTTGACCACCCTGCGGACGTTCTCGATGGTAGTGACCTCGCTGCGGGAAAGCTCGAGGACGCCCCATGGTTCCAAGCACGAATCGAGTGTGTCGATGAAGTCCTCGAAGTCACCCCGGAACAACGCATCGATGTCGGTCGTAGCGCGGGAGCGGAGGCCGAGTCGCACCTCGAGGTAGGTTCCGCCCTTGAGCAGGAACCGAGGTCGGCCATCGGAGTGCACGGCACGTTGCAGCGCAGCGATCGCGACGCTCGACGCTACGATCCACCCGAGGCGTCGCTCGACGATCCCGGTCGATCCCACGGCGTGAGCGATCCAGGTGTCGAGCACCCGCTTGGAGCTCGGTTCCTTGTCCCGTTCCGACAGCGACGAGAACGGATGGTCGGTCATGACCGTGCCTCCAGGCTCTCGGTGAGGCGACGGTGCTCGTCGGCGGTAATGGCTCCTCGGTCGCGGGCAATGCGCAGCGCCTGGGTCAGCAGGTACGACTGCACGCCTGACGCGATGCCCTGTTCGATCGCCTTTCGGACGGTGACGATCGGGATCCCTTCGTGCCAGGTGACCTCGTCGTCGGCCAGCGGCTCCGAGTGCACGAGGTACAACTCGCCGCCCCTGCGCTCCGGTCGACGTCCGGGCACGGTGATGTGAACCTTCGAGGGGTTGATATCGCACACGTCGTGGAGGTCGAGCGCGGTGTCGTGGCTGAGTACGCCGCGCCCGCTCGCCCACAGCGTGGCGAGCATGTACGAGTCCAGCGGGGTTACCGGCAGCTGTGCGAACCTGTACACGCCGTATGAGACATGCTCGATCTGGTCACGAGCCGCCAACTTTCCGAGTTCCACAGGGTTGATACCGAGACGACGTGCGTCCTTCGAGGTCACATAGCCGTACTGGTCGACGGCCACCTCCCACAGTTCTCGCTGGATGCGTCCGCCCATTACCTTAGCCTCCAACGAAAACATTACCACTTTCGGTAAAGTGTTCATGGCCAACGTTGAAAGACTAGGCCAGCTGGCTCTGTCAGGAACTCGGGCATTCTTACGTCAGGCGCATGATGAGCCGAACGTTTGCGTTCACGTGACCTGGTCGCTTGTGGCTAGCCGAGTGGCCATCATGGCGATATCCCGGCCCTCTGCGGGTAACCAGCTGACGATCAACCCGGTCCACCTGTCGGACAGCGACTGGGAGGCCATCTGCGCCTTCTTTGTCGCAGCGAGGGAGAACGGCAAGGTTGTCGAGCTGTCCTCCCATGTGGAGTTACTCACGCCAGCCGAGGCGGCGAAGCGGCTCGGCCTGTCTCGTTAGACGGTCTTGCGCCGGATCGCCGATGGCAATCTGCACGCGACGAAGCTCGGGTCGCATCATCGGATCCCGCTTGCCGAGTTTGAGCGGTAGAGCCATGAACTCGTGCGCCGGATGGCCGCGGCCAGCGCGGACGACATCGAGACCGAACTCTTCGCTGACCGACGAGCTCCCAAGAAGACGGCGAGGTGCCTCACGCCCTTCGACGGTCGATAATGGAAAGCGCCCTGCGGTGATGTTCCGTAGGGAAGGAAGTCCCAGAGGGTCAGGCCGAGGATCCCACGGATCGACTAGGCCGGGAGCTGGGACTTTCGGCTTTACAACGGTAAGTCAATCCTTGGATTACACCGCTTGTGATCAGCCGGTGGTGATTCTCAGAGTTCTGACCCACCAGATGCTCTCGGCACTACCCGCCGATCGCATCGGCGATACCCCGCACCGGTTCTGCCAGGTCCACCAGTCCTCGGTGAACTCTCAACTGCTCCACAATTGCGGACCGGCCACACACGCGAACCGACGTCGACGACGTGGTTCGTGTAATTGCTGCATTCCGCTGTCATCGAAACAACGGTATTTCCCGAACATCAGGTAAGGGGTCACCTTGAAGTCGGACGCTCCGGAAAGCGAAGCGGAGGTCTTACGACGGGCGATCGCACTGATCGCCGCCCGCCTTCCAGAGAGTTGGACTGCCGAGCTTGTCGCAGAGAGTGAACCGCGGGTCGACGCGCTCCTCGAGATCCGAGACGAAAGCGCAAGCCGAGCGACACTGATCGTCGAGGAGAAGCGGGTAACCGAGGGACGAGACGTCCCATCGATGAAAGCGCAGGTCGACTCCTTGATCCGTCGGATCCCGGGTGCGCACGATCTCATTGCTGCCCGCTACCTGTCTCCACCTGTTCGAGCGAAGCTCACCGCTGCTGGCCTGTCCTACGTCGACGCGACCGGCAATATGCGAGTTGAGGTCAGCAGACCAGGCTTGTATCTCGCCGATCGTGGTGCCGATCGCGATCCATGGCGTGGGCCCGGTCACCCGCGCGGGACACTCAAAGGAGAGCCCGCGGCGAAGATCGTGCGAACCATCGCTAACTTCGCCGGCGAATGGACGATGCGCGAGCTCGTCAAGCGATCGAAGGCTTCGACAGGCGCCACGTATCGCGTGGTCGAATTCCTCGAACGCGAAGGCATGGTGTCCCGAGGCGCTGACGGACGGGTGACCGTCTCTGACTGGAGTCAGCTCCTTCGCCAATGGAGTGATGACTATGGGTTCTTCCGTACGAACCAGGTGACGCGCTGGATCGCGCCGTGCGGCCTTCCGGCGCTCCTCGATCAGCTTGCGTCAACTGAAGAATCCACGCGCTACGCGGTCTCGGGGACGATCGCTGCAGCCGAATGGGCGGCATACGCTCCTGCGCGCCTCGCGATGATCTACGCGGACTAGCCACAGGAAGCGGCCAGCATATGGGATCTGCGGCCTGCTGAAGCGGGAGCAAACGTGATCCTCGCCCAACCCGCGTACGGCGTGGTTCTCGAGCAGTCTCTTACCAACGTCGATGGTGTGGTGATCGCAGCGCCGACGCAGGTAGTCGTCGACTTGATGACCGGTCCTGGCCGCAACCCGAATGAGGCCGAAGAGCTACTCGAATCGCTGAAGCGCAATGAGCAGTCCTGGCGGCGCTGACAATCTCCTCGTCGCTGCGCGATCTGCGCTACTCGATGCCCTCGAAGCGCTCGGAGCACACCGAGACTCCGTGATTGTCATTGGCGCTCAGGCGATCTACCTGCGGACGACGGATGCCCCCATCGCCGTGGCTGAGGCGACGAAGGACAGCGACATCGCCATCGATCCGCGCAACCTCGCCGACGCTCCGCTGATCGAGGAAGCAATGCAGAGGGCGGGGTTCTACCTCGACCCGCACAAGAACCAGCCGGGCGCGTGGCTGAACGCGGCTGAGGTTCCAGTAGATCTGATGGTTCCTGCCGGCGATGGTGGTTCGTCAGCCCGCGGTGCCCGCATCCCTTCCCACAACAAGCGGGTGGCACGGCGAGCCCACGGGCTCGAGGCCACGATCGTCGACAACAAGTGGATGATCATCCGTTCGCTCAACGAGACGGACGGCCGCCTATACGAGGTGCGCGTAGCTGGCCTTGCTTCCCTATTGGTGGCCAAGCTCCACAAGATCGGCGAGCGAGCCGCAGACGCGCCGGCCCGCCTTGTCGACAAGGACGCACACGACATCTACCGCATCCTCGTCTTCGAGCCGACTTCATCGCTCGCAGCGGACTTCCGGCAACTGTTCGCCGACGATCTTGCCGAGCAAGCGACGGTCGAGGCGGTGGAGATGCTCCGCATCCATTTCGCGACGGGACCCGAAGCTGTCGGTTCTGAGATGGCCGGCCGAGCCGAGGCGGGTGTCGGCGAGCCGGAAACCGTGGCCCTTCAGACATCGATCCTTGCGTCGGACCGAATCGAAGCGATCGAGACCTGAGTTCTAACGGGTCTTCTGAACGGACGGTCCGTCATGAGGTGGTTCTGACGGGGTCTGACGAGAAGGGGTGGCACGGGTAACCGCACGTCAACGGCACAGTCCGGAATCTCCCCGGACCATCACCCAGCGAGATCGGAGCATGCACCGGCAGACCCCATCGTCAGAAAACCGGACCGCCTAGACACGACACTGGTGATGACATCTGGATCTGTCAGGACTTGGCACAAATTTGGCACAAATGGCGTGATATTGGATGTGTCGCACTGGTATGCGCCGTGTCAGAACAGGACGTCCAAGTCATACCTAGAAGCGGCGAAACCCTTGGTATAGAGCCGATCGC
>CAUJEC010000056.1 GCA_963169245.1 Actinomycetota bacterium | reverse complement strand
TGTTGAGTCAGACGGTGTTGAGTCAGACAGCGAGTGATCGGCGATATCGCGTCGGAACCGACCTGATGTCATGAAGCACGCCGTCGAGTTCGACGTTACGTCCGTCTCTATGCCAACTCCGGGTGTCGCATTCAGAACACGAGCGCATCACCAGTCGTGCACCATCAACCATGATGGCGATCTCAACCTGATCGTGCGCGCAATTCTCGGGTGTCATGAAATGTCTCCAGCGGTAGAGGATTGAGCGGCCCCGAGCCCCAAGCGCCCGGTACTCGCTCCCAGTGGAGATCGGTCAGTCAGGCAAAAACCTGAACTCTTCAAACGAAGATGAGTCATTTGGCCCATCTGTCGGCAATCGACCATGGCGGTCAGCGAAAACCGGAGGCGGTCAGCGAATACCGGAGCGGTAGTTGAGGTACAGCACCACGACGGTGGTCATGTTGAAACCAATGTGGGCGAAGATGGCCGGACCGAGCCTGCCGGTGATCACAGTCAGCGCTGCGAGCACCAGTCCGAACGCGAACAGCCCGATCAGTTGGAGCAGTTGGACGTGAAGTGCGGCGAAGATGAGCGAACTCAACAGCACTGCTACCCAAGGTTGAAGCCCTCGTTTGGACAGGGACCGCAGCAGGAGTCCCCGGAAGAAGACCTCCTCGACCACCGGAGCCACCAAGCCGACGAGCACGGCGAAGAGCAGCCAACTCGAGATTCCGTGAGCACCCCTTGCCAACTCCCGGGCTGGCTTGGAGAGCTCATCGGAATCCGTCCCCAAGACCTTCAGGATCGGCATGTAGAGAACCGGCAGGAGGACAAGCTGACAGAGGATTCCGACGATGAGACCGACCATCGGGTCCCACTGCCTGGCAGCCAGCCCGAAGGCTTCGCGAAATCCCGGACCTTTGAGACCAGCGAGCACCACAACGGCCAGATAACCCGCCCACAGCGGGATCTGGACCACTCCGAATCCCCAGATCGGGATGTCGGAACTTGTTTTCCATCCGGCGATGGCCATGATAATGGCGCCGAAGATATTGCTCAGCAGGAACGCCGCCAGGATTCCAGCAACCGCGTCGCCGAACCCCCAGCGCTGCGTCTCGCGCGCCAGTTCTATCTGAGATGTGTAGTTGTGTGTGACTCCAGGGTCGCCCGAGTAGTCCTCTGTCATGGCTCAGCCGCGTGCAACACGGCAGACAGTCAAGCGCCGATCAGGTCGAAGCGCACATGCTCAGCAGGCTCCGAGCGCAGATTCCTGAGATCAACGGAGAGTCCTCTCTGGTCCCGGAGTTCCCATCCCATGGGAACTCGAATAGAGCCAGCGTGCTCCTCGCAGAGGTCGTGGACCATCGGATGAGCTTCGATGGTCAGCGGTTCCACCCACACGATTCGATCCGCGTAGGAATAGGAGAGTGTTGCAACCGCTGTCGCCCGACAGGTTGATCTTGCACAGGTCCTGCTCACGGGTGAGACCGTAGTCGGCATACAACGAGCAGATCAGGATCCTTCTCAGGTTGACATCGACTCGAGGTCTCGTTCCGTGGTGACGACAGCGTTCAGGGTCGCCTGCCGACGGTTTTCACCACTCGTCGCCAAGCGGATGCCTACAGCAAATTCTGAGTGCTGGCGGCGTTCCGAGTCGGAAGTGTCGGTCCGACCTTCTAGTCTTGTGTGATGCCCCCTGAGCCCAATGACGGCCGGACTCCCGGTGACAACTTACGCAACCGCCCAGGCGGCGGCGCGCAGAACAGCCTGCCGTCGTGGCTGATCTGGGTTCTCGTACTCGTCATCGGTATCACCGTGGTCAGTGCTCTTTCACTGTCCGCTCGGCCCACCAACGAGATCTCGTTCTCGAAGTTCAACGAGCAGATCTCCAAGGGCAACATCAAGTCCGTCACCTGGAACAACGTCGACGCCACCATCAAGGGCGAGACCAAGAGCGGCGAGGCCTTCGTCACCACCGGGCCCTCCGAACCTCCGCCCGAGGTTCTCGAGTCGATGAAGAACCATCAGGTGGCGGTGAAGTTCGAGACCCCCACCGCAGGGTTCCTCGCTCAGATGATCCCGCTTCTACTCCCGATCATCCTCATCATCGGTTTCTTCATCTGGATGCAGCGCAGGGCACAGGGTCAGATGGGCGGAATCATGTCCATCGGCCGCAGCCGGGCCAAGACCTACACCACTGAGCGCCCAGGAACTCTCTTCTCCGACGTCGCCGGATATGAGGGTGTCAAGCGTGAGATCAGTGAGGTTGTCGACTTCCTCAAGGAACCCGACCGGTTCACCGAGATCGGTGCACGTATCCCCAAAGGCGTACTGCTCGTCGGCCCTCCCGGCACCGGAAAGACCCTCATCGCCCGTGCAGTTGCCGGCGAGGCCGGAGTTCCTTTCCTATCGGTGACTGGTTCTGACTTCATGGAGATGTTCGTCGGCGTCGGCGCATCCCGTGTCCGCGATCTGTTCGAATCCGCCCGGAAGCATGGTCGGGCGATCATCTTCATCGACGAGATAGATTCGATCGGCCGCAAGCGCGGGGCTGGCATGGGCGGTGGCCACGACGAGCGTGAGCAGACACTCAACCAGATGCTCGCCGAGATGGACGGCTTCGAGGGTAGTGACGGAATCGTGATGATGGCGGCGACCAACCGCCCCGACATCCTTGACCCAGCGCTCCTTCGTCCGGGCCGATTCGATCGTCAGGTCGTGGTTCCGCTTCCCGAACTCGATGACCGAAGAGACATCCTCGAGGTTCACGTTCGCCACAAGAAGCTGAGCCCCGATGTCGATCTATCAACAGTCGCCCGTGGAACACCGGGGATGTCCGGTGCGGACCTCGCCAATCTGGTCAACGAGTCCGCTCTCGGTGCTGTCCGTCGAGGTTCGAAGGTCATCGAGATGCACGACTTTGAGGATGCACGGGACCGTGTTCTGATGGGTCAGCGACGCGAGTCGATGGTCCTGTCCGATTCGGAGAAGGAGATCACCGCCTACCACGAAGGCGGCCACGCCCTGTGCGCGGCCCTGCTTCCCAACGCTGATCCCGTCCACAAGGTGACGATCCTTCCTCGCGGGATGGCCCTCGGTGTCACACAACAGCTCCCTGCCGAAGAGCGACATTCGTACTCGATGGAATATCTAGAGGAGTCCATCGTCGTTGCGATGGGAGGACGTGTGGCCGAGGAACTCGTCTTCAACCACCGTTCGACCGGTGCGAGCAACGATCTTCAGGTGAGCACTGAGCGCGCCCGTCGCATGGTCACCGAGTTCGGCATGAGCGACAAGATCGGCCCCCGGGCCTGGGGCACATCCGGCCCGGTGTTCCTCGGAGAGGACTTCGGTCAACAGCGCGAGTACTCAGAGGACACCTCGCGACTCATCGATGATGAGGTCGAACAGATCCTTCGTGTCGGCGAGACCCGATGCAAGGAACTCGTCCAGCGCAATCGGGGAGCACTTGACCTGATCGCACAGGCTCTGCTCGATCAGGAGACCATCTCGGGCGATGAGGTGAACCGCCTCATCGCTATGGCCCAGGGCGGAGCGACCGATATCGGTCGGGCAACAGCACCCCAGCCGCCGGTCACACCTCCTCCCCTGCCTCAGCATCTGACTCCTGATACTGCTTCAGCACCGGAACCGGGTCGCGCACCTCGGCCAGCCCCACGGCCCACGGGCTCACCCATTCCCCGCCCGTTCGGGTCCAGCTAAGCTGAATCAGACCCTCTCTAAGCCTGGATTCAGTGGGTCAGATCAATTGAGTCGGGCACAGGCTGGACCCGTAGGTCACGCGCCCTTGTCGAGTCGTATCTCGGCGTGGGCGGCATCAAACTCGAAGAGTTCTGCGTATCGCCCCCAGTCCACCGCGGTGTCCAACTGGTAGCGGGCGTCTTCGGGTCCGAACGACCGCCTCAGAACATCTAGGAAGAACCCTGAAGGCATGGACCCGCCCGAGGTCCGTTCAAGCGCATTCATGATGGTGTCCACCAGCGGTGCCCGCGCTCTTACGGCCTCGGCGAAGAGTTCCTTGGAACGCTGGATATCAGCCTTGGAGAAACGTTCTCCCTCCGGGGTGAGACCCACCGCGCCCCGATCGATCTCGGCGTAGCCAAGTAGTTGGAGCGCCTCTGCGGACTGTAAGAAGTCGGCGATGCTCAGGCCTAGTTCGTCGGCCAGACCCGACAGCGTTGATGGACCGGTGCGCTCAAGGATCTCGGCAAGTCCTGACAGCCCGTCAACCGACGCGACCGGAAGTGGGATCGAACCGGGTGTCCGATCAATTCCGGCACCTTGGTCCGAGTCCACAGCATCGACACTGTCCCCGGCTGTGGGCCCGCCGGCAGGTCCGTCGGTAGATCCGCCATCGGATGATCGGTCACCGCCCGACGAGTTCCCTCCAGTTGCGGCGGGTTCATCAGATGGAGCGATGGCTGTCCCCGTCATGATCCGATAGAGACCATCCACGAGGACCTCGAACTGGCGAGAGGTCCGGTCACGGGGGCGGTCGAGGGCAATGCGAACCTCCTCACGGATCCGCCCAGGGTTGCTGCCCAATACGACGACCCTGTCAGCGAGCAGTACGGCCTCCTCGATGTTGTGTGTGACGATAACGATCGACTTGATCGGTATCTCGGGGTTCTCCCAGACCTCGGTGAGTTCGCCGCGAAGGTTTTCCGCTGTGAGCACGTCGAGAGCCGAGAACGGCTCATCCATGAGCAGGATCTCGGGGCTGGTGACGAGCGCTCGAGCGAAGCCGACTCGCTGTCGCATACCCCCGGAGAGTTCACGTGGGTAGGCGGACTCGAATCCGTCGAGGCCGACCAGATCGATTGCGCGCAGCGCCTGGTCCTCGGCCTCATGCCCTCGCACCCCTTTGGCTTCGAGTCCGATCTGGACGTTCTGTTGAACCGTCTCCCATGGGAGCAGCGCAAAGGTCTGGAAGACCATCGATGTAGCGGGATTGGGTCCTTTCAGGACTTCGCCTCTGTACTCCACGACGCCCGAGGTCGGAGCGATAAGCCCTGCGAGACATCGGAGAATCGTTGACTTGCCGCTGCCCGAACGACCGAGCAGGGCCAAGACCTCGCCCGATCGGATCTGAAGGTCGATTCCCTCGAGGACGACCTTCTCGGATCCTGGAAGTGCGAAGGACTTGCGTAGGTCCCTGGCCTCGAGCAGAACCTCCGCAGGCCGCCCCTGCCCTGAAGACTCAACCGACTCAGGTGACATCACACGCCCCACCAATAGGACACATAGTCACCCTCAGCATCGGACCCACCGAACTTGTCATAGTGCGAATCGCTCCTTCGCTCTCGAGTAGAGCGGCTGCCAGAAGAGTCGGTTGCTCGACACGACGTAGAAACTCATCACGGCGATACCAGCCAGCACCTCGTGCATGTCGCCTGATTCTGTGGCGAGCGCGATGTACGCGCCGAGGCCCGTCGCAGTGAGAGTCGTCCCTCCATAGGTCACGATCTCCGAGACGATCGACGCGTTCCACGCCCCACCGGCTGCGCTGATACCGCCAGTCACATAGGACGTGAACACTCCCGGAAGAATGAGCCGGCGCCAGAGTTGCCAGCCCTGAACTCCCAGGTCGCTCATGGCTTCTCGCAGGTCATTCGGTATCTCCATCGCTCCTGCTATCGCGTTGAACAGGATGTACCAC
>CAUJEC010000055.1 GCA_963169245.1 Actinomycetota bacterium | reverse complement strand
CACGGGGATGGCTCCATCTACGACGCTCTGACCAAGATGGGTCAGAGCTTCAGTCGCAATATTCCGCTCATCGACCCACACGGCAACTTCGGCAGTCTCGATGACCCACCTGCCGCATACCGCTACACAGAGTGCCGGTTGAGTCCGGCCGCAATGGCGATGCTCGCAGAGATCGATGAGGACACCGTCGATATGCGGGCCACCTTCGATGGGGAGAACGAGGAGCCGATCTGTCTACCGGCGGCCCTCCCCAATCTTCTTGTCAACGGGACATCTGGAATCGCCGTCGGCATGGCCACGAACATGCCCGGCCACAACCTCTCAGAGGTCTTCGAGGCGATCAGGCTCGTCATGACCAAGCGCAGACCCAGGCCGACGACGGCTGAGCTCATGGAGGTCATCCCAGGCCCTGATTTCCCCTCCGGTGGGATCATCGTCGACGACAGCATCGCCGAGGCCTACGAGAGCGGCCGCGGCAGTTTCAGGATTCGAGCAAAGGTGGAGATCGTACGTCTGACCAAGGTCAGGGATGGTCTCGTGGTCACCGAACTCCCCTATCTGGTGGGCCCCGAGCGTGTTATCGCCAAGGTTCGGGAGTTGATGCGGTCGGACAAGCTCCCGATGGTGAGCGACATCAAGGATCTCTCCGATCGCAAGACCGGTCTTCGCATCGAGATCGAACTGCGACCAAACGCCAATGCCGCGGCCGTGCTGACCGAGTTGTACCGCCAGACCCCGCTGGAGGAGAGCTTCGGGGTCAACAACGTCGTCCTCGTCAACGGAAAGCCGACGACCGTCGGGCTCTATGACCTGTGCCATCACTTCATCGAACATCGCCTCGAGGTGGTGCGCAGGCGTACCCAGTTCCGACTCGACAAGGCCCGCCGGCGTCTACATCTCCTCGACGGACTTCTCATCGCTCTCGACGCCATCGATCTGGTCGTGTCGATCATCCGCTCCTCACACGACGCCGCCGAAGCACGCCAACGGCTCATGGCCGAACTGAACCTGAGTGAGGTCCAGGCAGTCCACATTCTTGACATGCAGCTTCGACGCCTGACCGCTCTGGCCAAGCTCGAACTCGAACGCGAGGCCGCGGAACTGCGATCTGATATCGCCGATTACGAAAAGATCCTGGCGTCGGAGCAGCGCCAGCGAACCATCGTGTTGAAGGAACTCGAAGGGCTCGTCAAGGAGTTCGCCGGTCCGCGACGCTCAAAGATCGTCTCGCCCGACGATCTGAATGACATCACGATGGCCGAGGTCCACTCCGAACTCGCGGCCAGCAGAGTCGATGAACCGGCAGCGGTCACGCTCACGCAGTCGGGGCTCATCGGCCGCGAGCCGGTCCATGGCGCCAAGAAGGCTGCGTTCGGCCGCCATGACGTGCTAGTCCAGAGGGTGGCGACCACTACTGGCGAAACGGTCTGGGCACTGACCAACCGTGGACGAGTGCTGGCGGCAACGGTGATGTCCATCGGCGAGGTGACGGGCCGGAGTCGAGGATCCAACCTTGGTGACGTCTTCGCCCTCGACCGCGGGGAGACGATCAGAACCCTCGTCACCGCGGCCCCATCGACTGACGACACTGCGCCACCACTGATGCTCGTCACCGCACAGGGCGTGATGAAACGGTTGGACATCACCGAGATCACGGCAACACCCAATGGAAAGTCTGTCATGAAACTCAAGCAGGGTGACACCATCGCTGCTGCGTTCACCGCGCCGGACGGCAGCGATGTAATGGTGGTCGCCTCCAACGCCCAGGCGATGCGCACCGAGGCCTCAGGAGTGTCCGTACAGGGACGCGCCGCTGGTGGTGTCGCTGGCATGAAGCTCGCAGACGGCGCAACGGTCGTCGGCGCCGGTGTCGTCGACGGCGACTCGATCTGCCTGACAGTCAGCGACGCGCAGACCGCAAAGGTCACCGATGCCAGCGAGATCCCCACCAAGGGGCGAGCGACTGCTGGCCTTCGGATAACGAAGTTCCGCACAGAACGCCGTATCGAATGGGCCTATGTCGGCCCGGCCGAGGGACTGCTCGTCGTGGTCGGCACGCTCGACGCGCCCTCCAAGCCCGACCCATCGCCCGAACCACTCACAGTTCCTCACACGGCCCGTGATCTGGTCTCCAAGAAGACCCGCAGGCGAATGCTCGCAATCGGCTTCGGCCGCTGGTGAGGCGGCCTGCTGCTCACTGCCACGACACCGGACCGCTCACAACCACAGTCTCCCGACATCACAGACCCTCCGACGACACAGTCCCCCTGCGACAAACAGCCTCCTGACGACACAGACAGATGCCCTCCAACACCAACCCAACAAATCCCACCTCGAAGGCCCCACGGGCTGAGAAACAGAACCCGACCGCGTATGACGCCAAAAGCATCCAGTTGCTCAAAGGCCTCGAAGCAGTCAGAAAACGCCCCGGCATGTACATCGGTGGCACTGGCCCGGAAGGCCTGCACCATCTGATCTGGGAACTTATCGACAACTCCGTCGACGAGGCGGCCGCTGGTTTCGCGAACCTGATCGAGGTGACGCTTCACCGCGACGGTTCAGTCGAAGTGGCCGACAACGGACGCGGAATCCCAATCGACAAGAAGGACGGCAAACGCACCGCCCTCGAGGTTGTCTTCACCGAGTTGCACGCCGGCGGCAAGTTCAACAGCAACGCATACTCGGCCTCTGGGGGTCTGCACGGAGTCGGGGCATCCGTCGTGAACGCGCTCGCCTCGAAGGTTGTCGTCGAGGTCGACCGAGACGCTGCGACCCACAGGCTCAGCTTCGAGCATCAACTTCCCGGCCGCTACGACGCCAAGGGCGTGTTCAAGCCGGGCTCTGCACTCGAGATCGTTCGCAAAGTTCCAGCCAAACGGACTGGCACGCGGGTCCGGTTCTGGCCGGACATGGACGTCTTCGATCCGGGCCTGTCTGTCGAGTACGAACTTGTTCGTGACCACTGCGCCCAGGTCTGTTTCCTGGTGCCGGGACTCAAGGTCCGCCTGAGCGATAAGCGGGGGTCCACGCCACGCGAGCCTGAGGAGTTCGTCGCCAAGGGCGGCCTCGCCGACCTGGTCGAGACTCTGTCGATCGGAGAGTTCGTGACCGATGTGATCACACTCCACGGGACCGGCGCGTTCGAGGAGCGTGTCCCCGTCGAGGGCAAGATGACACTGGTTCAGCGCACCTGCACGGTCGACATCGCCATGCGCTGGGTCAAGGGTTACGACACGGTCATATCGAGTTTCGTCAACACCATCCCCACCACCGAGGGCGGCACCCATATCGCCGGTTTCGAACGTGCCATGACCAAGGTCGCCAACGACGTCCTACTGAGTGGCACCAAGAAGCTCGCCAAGCTCGCTAAATCCGGCAAGGACCGCGCCGAGAAGGGCGATGTCCAAGAGGGCCTCGTCGCCGCAGTGAAGGTGACCCTGCCCGAACCTCAGTTCAAGGGCCAGACCAAACAGGAACTCGGAACGCCAGCGGTGCAGTCCATCGTCTACGAGGTCGTCCGGGACAACTTCACCAACTGGATCGACGGTGGCGGCAAGAAGTCCAACATCAGCGCTCTCCGGGACAAGGTCGCCCAAGCGGTCCTGACCCGTGTGACCACCAAGGCGACCCAGGATGCCAAACGCAAGGCCGCCAATCTCTCCTCTGCCGGGATGCCCGACAAGCTCGCGGATTGTCGCAGGCACGGGATCAACTCCGAACTGCTTATCGTGGAGGGCGACTCGGCCGCCGGACCGGCCAAGGCCGGGCGCAATTCCGAGAACATGGCGGTGCTCCCTCTTCGCGGCAAGGTCGTAAACGCCGGCAAATCGACTCTCAAACAGGTCATCGAGAACGCCGAGGCTCAGGCCCTCTTCACTGCTGTGGGCGCAGGTTCCGGAGCTGATTTCGACCTGGATCAGAGCCGTTACGGTCGAATCATCATTCTCTGTGACGCAGATGTCGACGGCTCCCACATCCGTTGCCTGCTGCTCACGCTCTTCTATCACTACATGCGACCGATGCTCGAGGACGGACGCATCTACGCGGCTCAGCCACCGCTGTACACCGCAAAGGTGGGCGATAAGACCGTTCACGCCTTCTCCGACGCCGAACGCGAACGCATCACGGCCGAGTTGACCAAGGGAAACCGTAAGGCCGAGAACATTGGATGGGTCAGGTTCAAGGGTCTGGGCGAGATGGACGTCGAGGAACTCGCCGAGACCTGTCTGGATCCGGGGACCCGGATCCTGCGGCGGATCACCATGAGTGACGCCAAGGAGGAGATCGAGGCCGGCAAGCTCTTCGAGACACTCATGGGTAACGACGTCTCTCGTCGACGCCAGTACCTACTGGATAATTCCGACCTGCTCGACAGCGATCTACTTGATGTGTGAGGTGATCGAACTCGGCCACTCGGATGCCACTTGCTCGGGTGTCGCCGACTGGCTCCTGGCTGTGCCGCAGACTCAGTTTCTGGCTCAGTCACCGACCCAGGTGTCGCTTGTTCAAGTCACATTGAGTGTCTGTCGAATTCAGATTGTCGAACCAGTCGGCCCGGGGGCTACCGTCCCCGGAGAAATCCGACACCAGATCGGGTCGTAGCGGGGGGCTGATGACCAACAACTTGTCGGTCAATGACCAGAGGTTGATCAGAACTGACGGGCCACGCCTCACACACACGCCAAGCTTCGACGGTTTCCGTGGGCTGGGCGTCCTGATCGTCGTCTTCTATCACGCCGAGTTGCTCACCTGGCTCGGCGGAGCACTCATCGTCATCGACTGGTTCTTCATCGCATCAGGGTTTCTGATCACCATGATCATCCTCGACGAACGCCACGCGACAGGTACCAACAGTCTTCGTCGCTTCTACGAACGCCGTGTCCTGCGCCTGTTCCCTGCGATGTACGCGATGATCATCACTTTCACGGTCCTGATGCTGATCCTCACCGCCGCCAGCGCGAAGGTTCGCGACGAGCTCGGGAACTGGTGGATCGACGCGCTGGGTGCGGCAACGTACTCCTACTACCTGGTTGCGGCGATCATCCCCAACAAGGTCACCGGCGCGATCGGCCACACATGGAGCCTGTCGCTCGAGGAGCAGTTCTATTTCGTCTGGCCGATTCTGCTCATCTTCGCCCTCAACAAAGCCCGAAAGTCATCGGACCGGGCTCTCGTGGTGGGTTTGGGCCTGTTCATAGCTGTCATGTTCGCTCTGCGTTTCAGCCTGCATCACGTGGCGATTGTCGGCGACGAGGCCGGACAGGTCGGAGCGATTGGCTACACCGACAAGGACAATCCGAGCTTGGCAGGGATCCTGTACCGGATAGCTGGGGTTCGCCCCGACATGATTGCTTACGGCGCCGTCCTCGCTTTCGTCTACAAGGCGCTACCGAACCCACTCGACGAACGCTGGCGCCGGCTACTAGGCATCCTCGGCGGAATCGGCTGCTTCGTGATGTTCGGTTATATGGCGGTGGCTAATCGGCTCAGCGACTTCCGGGTCTTCAACAGGGGTTTCTTCGATCTGTTGGGTGGCCCCGCGTACAACATCGCGCTGCTCTTCACAGGAATCTTCATTCTCGATCTTTACGTCCGACCGGAGGGTCTGATCGCCAGGGGCCTGTCGTTCGGTCCGCTTCGGTGGCTGGGCATCCGCTCCTATGGCGTCTACCTGTGGCACGTGCTTCCGATTCTGGTGTTCCTGCCGGCGATCCAGAACTCATGGGGCGTCAAGCGCCTAATCCTGGGCCTCATAGCGGGTTCGATCGGCATTGCCGCCGGGGTCGCGTCGTTCCGGTTCATCGAGAAGCCCTTTCTGCATATCAAGGAAACCAAGTTCCGCAGGCCCCACGACGAGGCCCCATCGTGAACGACACATCCACGGGTTCGTCCGTAGCCGACCGGTTGGCCGCTCCCAGCGACTGGAAGATGGGCTGGGCGCCACAACTCGACGGACTTCGGGCAATCGCGACGATGTCCATCATGGTGTTTCATTTTCTGAGCAGCTTCGGAGATCTCGTCGGCGGACTGGTCATCGGCGTAGACGTCTTCTTCGCGCTGTCGGGATTCCTGATCACGACGCTGCTCTTCGCCGAGATGGAGAAGAAGCAGACGATCTCGATCCGTCGTTTCTACATTCGTCGGGCAGTCAGACTTTTCCCCGCCCTCTACACACTCCTCGCGGTCTTCCTGGTTTTCGCCCTTGCTGCGGGTGGCAAGGACCGAAACCACTACCTGGGCGAGATCGTGGCCGTGTTCTTCTACGTCTACAACTACTTTGTCGCCTGGTTCGGCGTCGAGGGCAACGCATTGATCCAGCTCTGGACACTCTCCATCGAGCAGCAGTTCTACCTGTTGTGGCCCCTGTTGTTTCTCGTCGTGTTCAGACCTCGGGAGGGACAGGGAGTCAGCCAGGCGAAGGTGAAGGCCCTTATCGCAGCGATGATCGGTTTCGTTGTCCTCTGGCCCGTGCTGCGGATGACCCTTCCCCGCGAGCTCGGCGAAAGGAACCTGTCATCGACGGTGTTCGGACTGTCCATCATGCGCCCCGACGCCGTGGCACTTGGTTGCCTGGCAGCCGTCGTGATGAGACTGTGGGCCCGCCGCGACGATCCGACCCGCGAACGACGGATCTCTGTTGCGGGAAACATCGCCCTAGCCCTCATGCTGGGCTCGGTGGCTCTCGCCCCCATCGATGCGTTCCAGCCATTCGTCTCACCGTTCGCGAACCTCGCGATCATGGCGTGCGCTGTGTTCGTCTTCGACCTCATCCGCAACCCGGACAAACCGGTCGCAAAGGTTCTCCGTTCCAAGCCTCTCGTATGGATCGGCGAACGCTCATATGCCATGTACATGTGGCACCTGCTGTTGTTCTTCATCGCCAAGGGCTTCGTCGAGGGCGCGCTTCCAGGCCGGACCCGGCTGGTCGAACTCATTACGCTGCCCATCGCGTTCGGTCTGACCTTCCTCGTGTCGATGGGCTCATGGCGATTCATCGAACAGCCGGCCATGAAGCTCAAGGCACGCTTCGGCGCCTGAGCCGCCCACGACAGAACGGCCTAGGTCGACCGTCCCAGACTGTGAATCATTTCGACTGCTGACTGCTGACTGCTGACTGCTGGCTGCCGACGTGATCCCGGGAAGAAGTCCTGTGAAAAAGAGAGACGGGCGGCCCTGCACAGAGCGGGCCGCCCGTCTTGTCGCTATCCGCTTTGGGGGGGTAGCGGATGCGAGACATCCGCATGGGGGGCTAGCGGATGTGGTGCGCCCGCCAGTGGGGGGACGGCAGGCGCAGAACTAGGTTTTGGAGTCAGTCGACTCAGGCGGCCTTGGCCTTGGAGGCGGCAACCTTGCGGCCGAGCAGAGGGTCGGTCAGAGGAGCGGCTGCACCAGCGACGCTGAGGGCGACGGTCTTGTTGGTGGTCACCAGCTTCGAGGCAAACTTGGCCTGATTGTTGATGATCTCCTTGGGGGTGGGGATCTGGTCAGCGAAAGGAACTGCCGGGATCGAGGGCACATTCTCGACAACAAAGCTGACGGCCGACGAAACAGCGTCGGTGATGGGCTTGTTGACGTTGGTGATGACCTCGATGACCTGGTCCTGAATCTCGGAAACGCGGTCGAGAACTGCAGTCATGTTGAAACTCCTTGGTTCGGTGTTTTGCCCATGAGCTCTATCTGCTCCGAGCAACGTGCTTGCTGTTTGCTAACTATAGCTAGCGCCGCTCACTCCGTCAACATTCGCGCTCGCAAAAGTGAGCAAAGTCACTCTGGCCCGATCCCCTACCCGTACACTGTCCCGGTGAAGATCGGGAACCGAACACTCCCAGTTGTCCCTGCACTCGCGCTCATCTCAGCGATCGCTGTGGCCCTCGCAAACGCGAGCGGCATCTCCATCGGCGACGACGGCGTCGGCTATCAGGCGATCGCCGACTCCCTCCTGAGTGGCAGCGGATACGGGTATTTCCTCGAACGCCCGGTGACTGTCTGGCCACCGCTGTGGCCGACTCTGATGGCCGGCGTTGCCTGGCTGACGCCTTTCGGCACGGTTGGCGCAGCAGTGCTCCTGAACTGTCTGGTCGCTGCCGGAGTGGTTCTGGTTGGCAACCGCCTGATCCGACGTGTCGTGAGCGACGAGCGACTTGTTCTGCTGGGAACTGTCGTGCTGGCCATCGGACCGGCCACCGTGGGTCTGGGCCACGTACTCATGACCGACATGGTGTTCGCGCTCGTCGTGATGGTCTGGATGCTGGTGCTGACCCGAGCCATCGAGAACCGATCGCTTCCGCTGCTCATCGGCGCGGCATCGCTCGTATGGATCGGATTCGGGCTTCGTTACGTGGGACTAACTCTCATCGCATTCGGCGGGCTCTGGATCCTTGTCGCATACAGTCGACCGCTCCTCGAGCGGGTCCGCAACGGCGTCATCTACGGACTGATTGCGACCATTGTTCCCATCGCCTGGATGCTGCGCAACCACTCCATCGACGGCACGTTCACCGGTGAGCGTCACACCTCGGCCCGCGGACTCATCGACAACGGGTTCGACGTGGCCGCCACCATCGGACGGTTCGTTCTGCCGGGTGTGCTCAACGAGGCAACAAAGCCATGGGCCGCTGTGGGCGTGATAGCGACAATCGGTGCCCTCGTGTCGGTCTGGCTGCTGTTGCGAGAACGCACCGAAGGCGGATCGATCCGCGAGGTGCTAGCCCTTGCATGGACCCAATTGGGCACTCCCGTCGGCCTGATCGGCATGTGGGCCGTGCTGTACCTGGCCTACATGCTCTATGTGCGCACGACCACGGCGCTGAACCAACTCGACCTGAGGCTCCTCTTCCCCGCCTACTTCCCGACGATCATCATGGGACTGGTTCTTGCGGACCGGCTCCCAAGACTCGGAATCGAGCGCCAACGAACTCGGGCAGCTGTTGGGGCCTGGGCCGCTGCGAACGTCATCGCAGGGCTGATAGCGGTGGTCGCCTTTGGAGCGGGTCACCCCTTCTTCAAGGGCGACTATGCGGGAGAGGTCTTCAGCGCTGTACGGCTCAACCCCGCCATCCGAGAGGTCCCCAAGGGATGTGAGACCTATTCAAATCTGCCCAACGCTCTCTATCCGGCACTACGCCCGACTGGCTGGAGCCCTCAACGTACAGCGCTTGAATCGATCGACCCGATGGACGATCTGGAACGCATCGAGAAGCGATCGGCGGACCACGAGGTCTGTCTGGTTTGGATAGACGAGGACCCAACCTATGGACATCTATGGACGCTTCCAGAGTTGAAGAAGCGACTGTCCCTCGAAGAAGTGGCAACCGACGGCAACGTGGCCGTGTTCCGGGTTCATCCCCGCATCAACAACTGATACCGCAATCTCGGCGATCGCCCACCTGATCGACAGGGCAGGGGCAGGTGTGGCCGCTGGCCGCCCCAAGTCCGCCCCATGCCCGACGACACCGGCGGGGGCATCCCACAATCACCGGTTGGTCTGGTGAAAACTGTCACGGTGCGTCCGCGGTTCAGCGTCGTGATTCCCACAATGGACAACGCTGCTTCCATCAGCAGGTCGGTCGGCGGCGTGTTGAGCCAGACCCTCGCGGCAGTGGAGGTCGTCGTCGTCGACGCCGGGTCCACCGACAGTACCCTCGATGCTGTTGCAACGATTGCCGACGCACGGGTCAGGGTGTTCGCGGACGCTCCGTCGATCCCCGAGGCCAGGGCGATCGGTTTCGGCGAGGCCCGTGGACGATGGACCACCACGATCGACGCGACTGATGAGGTTGCCCCGTCCTGGCTGGCACGACTCGCAAAGCTGCTCGATCGGAGCGGCGCTTCCTTCATCAGCTGCGGTGGGGATCAACGCTTCGCGGATCTGACTGAGGCACCCATAGCCCCGGTCGCCCTTCCCACTCTCGACGGAGTGACGGCGTGTCTGCGAAGTGGCTCCTTCACAGCGCCCACCCGCTACTTCAAGGCGCTGTCGCCCGCGGAGCTGACCGATGTCGTAGCGACCGGGTACGCGCTCATCGAGGCCGTCATAGCCGAGGGCCGTGAGTGCGTAAGCACACCCGAGGCGCTCCTGCGTTGGAACGAGTCTCCCCCGGTCAGTGTTGGTGAATCACAGGATGAACAGCGACTGTCATGGGTGATGCAGGCGCTCGATGCTCTCTCGCGCTCCCCGATTCCAGATTCAGAACTGCTCGCACGTTGGGCTGCAATCGGCGGAGAAGCCGCCGCCCATCTAGGTCGGCGTGACGAAGCCAGAAAGCTCTATGCGATCGCAAGGGACACGCTTCCAGATGTTCCCCGCTACTGGTTCGCATGGGCCGGGGCGCTGATGCCATTTGGGCATCGTTCAGCGTCGGCCGACTGAACAACGACGCGGCACTGCTGAGACTCAACGCGGCCCGAGGTGAGCTGACCCCACCCCTGGGAGCCAGCCGGTAGATTGGCCGGACCGCAATGCTCCGGGGAGTCGCCATGAGTTCAACCAGCACCGACCTGGCAGCCGCCGGTGCGATAGACGCCGTGAAGATATACGGCGAGGAGGACACCGAGGTCCGGGCGCTCGACGGGGTGACCGTCAGCTTCGAGCGCGGACGCTTCACCGCCATCATGGGACCCTCGGGTTCTGGCAAGTCGACCCTCATGCACTGCCTTGCCGGTCTCGACACGCTCTCGAGCGGCAGGGTCTTCATTGCCGATACCTACCTCGACACACTGAGCGAGTCCCAGCTAACAGAGATGCGCCGGGACCGGATCGGGTTCGTGTTCCAAGCGTTCAACCTGATCCCCACCCTGTCCGCTCTCGAGAACATCACTCTTCCAATGGATCTCGCCGGCCGAAAGCCCGACGAGAGTTGGCTGGACCAGGTGGTCGATATCCTCGGTCTCCGTCCACGGTTGACCCATCGGCCGAGCGAACTCTCTGGAGGTCAACAACAACGCGTTGCGGTCGCGAGGGCGCTCGCGACCCAGCCCCAGATCGTCTTCGCTGATGAACCGACCGGGAACCTGGACTCTCGCTCCGGCGTGGACCTGCTCGAGTTCATGCGCCACGCCGTCGACTCACTCGGACAGACGATTGTCATGGTCACCCACGATCCGACCGCAGCCGCACACGCTGACCGAGTCGTGTTCCTCGCGGATGGCCAGATCCGTGATGAGATGATCGAACCCACCGCTGAGCGCGTGCTCGACCTGATGAAACAACTGGGCGACTGAGGGCACGGCTCGATGCTCCGAGTCGCTCTGAAGGACATCCTCGCCCGCAAGCGGCGACTGGTGACCACAGGATTGGCAATCCTTCTTGGCATCGCGTTCCTGAGCGGAACCCAGATGCTCTCTCAGACCCTGAAGGGGTCGATCTCGGGCATCTTCGACTACGCGTACGACAGCTACGACGCGGTCATACGCTCCCCGAAGGAACAGGATCTGGGTTTCGGGCAGAAGCTGCGGGTACCGGTCGACGCGGAGGTAGTCGAGAAGGTACGTCGAGTCTCAGGCGTACGTGCTGCATCAGGGATAGTTGAGTCATCAACGGCAAAGCTGATCGGTTCGAACGGGAAGGTTTACGGATCGAGTTTCGGTCCACCGACCATCGTCTACAACTGGCAGAGCGACCCACGCCTCACCTCTGGTTCGCTCACCGACGGGAGGGGACCGAAGTCGAACGACGAGATGGTTCTCGATTTCGCGAGCGCCGCTGATGCCGGGCTCAGGGTCGGCGATCGGGTCAAGGTCGCGTCTCAGGAGGGCACACGTGAGTTCACCTTGGTAGGGCTCGTTGGCATCGGTCCCGACGGAAAGACATCGCCAGGGGCGACGACGCTTATCTTCCCGACCGAGGTGGCCCAGGAACTCGCCCGTATTCCGGGCCAGTTCAACTATGTCGTGGCTGCGGCTGACCCAGGACTTGATCAGATAACGCTCGCGAGCGCCATTGCCGGAGCACTGCCCGATGTGCAGGTCGTCACCGGTGAACAGTTCAAAGCGGAGAACGTCAACGCTATCGGCCAGATCGTCGACATCTTGTTGACCTTTGTCAGCGTGTTCGGTTACATCGCCCTCTTCGTTGCAGCGTTCATCATCTACAACACCTTCTCGATCCTCATAGCTCAACGCACACGGGAGACCGCCCTGCTGCGCGCAGTCGGTGCACGACGCTCACAGATCCTCTTTGCGAATGTGATCGAGGCGATCATCGTGGGTGCGCTCGCCTCGCTTCTCGGGCTACTCCTCGGTACCGGGCTGGCATCGGTTCTGCGTTCTGTTGTGTCCAACATCTTCTCGATGGCCACAACGCAGGCCGTGCCGACCGCATCGAATGTGCTCTATGCGCTCGGAGTGGGAATCAGCGTTACGGTGATCTCGTCTTTCGTCCCCTCCCTGCGGGCGTCGCGAGTTCCTCCGATCGCCGCTCTATCGGAGGCCACAGTCGACCGTGCGAATCTGTCCATGGGCCGAGTGGTGTGGGGCTCGGGAGTCCTCATCATCGGCTCTGGTCTGGCCGTCGTCGGCTTCATGGACCTTGGCCCCAACCCACTTCTGACATTCGGGGCGGGGGCTGCGCTTGTGCTCATCGCAGTGTCGCTGATCCTGGCGCCGGTCATCATCGGGCCGTTCTTTGGAGCTATCGGTCGCCTGTCGCCGTGGCGGGGTTCGATCGTGTCGCGCCTCTCTCGGGCAAATGCAGTTCGCAACCCTCGACGCACGGCCTCTACTGCGGCAGCGCTGACTATCGGGGTCACGCTCGTCACGCTCATCGCGATTGTCGCCAATTCGATCAAAGCGAGCGTCGACACCGCGGCCACTGAGGCGCTCAACGCAGACTTCATTGTCGGGGTGGGCACGTTCTCACTCGGCTCGGGTCTTCCGGAATCGACCGTGAAGTCAATCAAGGCCCTTGACTCGGTCGCTGTTGCGAGCCCAATGCGTTTCGGCCCGGTCCGCATCACAGATGCTTACGGCGCCAAGCATGCAGCGGAAGGCTCCAGCGGATCGAGCGACGGATCGACCGGCAGCTTTGGCGCTGCTGTAGGAGGACCACGAGGACAGGATGTCCTTGTGGCCGGAGTGGACCCACAGACGATCTTCGACGTGTTGAACTTCGGAAAACTGCAGGGATCAAAGCGCGATTTCGTCGATGGAACCATTGCGGTGGAGGAGTCGGTCGCTAAAAAGCGGAACTGGCGCATCGGTGATGAAGTGCCTCTCTACTTCGCCGAGACCGGTGAGCAGAAGGTTCGGGTTGCGGTCATCTACCCCAACAACGTCGGATCCAGTGCGTTCTTTCTACCGATCTCCACTTTCAAAGCGAACATGTTGAAGGTCTTCAACCTTGACTTCCTCCTGAGCGTGAAGGTCGCTGACGGCTACTCCGACTCGACCGTTCGAACGGAACTGGAACGTCAGGTCAAGGACCTGCCCGAGGTCACCGTTCAAGACATCCGGCAGTACATCGACTCACAGACCGCCCCGTTCGACACCTTCCTGGCGATCATCTACGCGCTCCTGATGCTGGCAGTGATCATCGCTCTGATCGGAATCGCCAACACGCTTTCACTGTCAGTCCTCGAACGAACGAGGGAACTCGGGCTCCTGCGGGCAGTTGGGATGTCTGCCAAGCAGCTAAGGCGATCGATTTTCGCCGAATCGCTACTGATAGCCGTGTTCGGCACCGGGATCGGGCTGGCGTTGGGTGTCGTCTTCTCCGCTGCAGTCTCGACAGTGATCGCGGCTGAGAACCCCGACGTGTTCACCTACACAGTTCCGGTGGGCTCGCTGGCCATCATCGTCATCGGAGCGCTGGTCTCGGGCGTGGTCGCAGCGATCGTGCCGGCCTGGCGGGCAGCACGCATGCAGGTTCTCCAGGCTGTCGCAGCACTATGAGCCCCTGTCAGGCAGACACCGGCCAGATGCGACCGGCCACACGCACCCACGCTGACCACGCGCCGACCGCACGCGCAGGTGTGGACCGCTGCTCCCAGAATCAGCGGCGGGCTGTCACAACCGATGCACCGAGCCCGCCGAGGAGGATCACCACAGTCACCCCGGCCGCTGACTTTCCGATCACGTCCCATCCGCTGACCAGCGCCGCCAGTCCACCGAGTGCAGTCACCCCGGCGGTGATCCCGAGCGGTATGGCTGTCGCCCTGTTGATCGAATCAACCTGGTCTCGATCAATCGCCCCTTTGCCGGTCCCGTGCGGGCCGGCCCCTTCCTGGCCTACCCCATCCGGGCCGAGCCCAGACCGATCCGAGGATCGAGATCCGAGACTGAACACGGGCCGCTCGAGACCGGCCTGGGAGCACCGCCAGCTGAGTCCGAGCAGGGCAAGTCCTATGAGGATCAGCACCAGGCTGACTACGATTCCCATGGGTGGTCGATCAGATTGGCTTGACCTGACTTGATGACCAGTAGGCCTTCATGTCAGTGATGAGTCCATCGTCGTTGAAGGTGAACACGTCGATAATGTCCACCGCGAACTTATCGTCACCGACGCTTGTAACAGCACGAAGCGGTACAGCTCCGAAGTTGCCCACCGCGCGGATCGGACCGGTGATGGACAGATCCAGGCCGTCGCCGATTGTGTGGGTCATCGCGAAGAACGCAACGATCGCGTCTCGCCCCGAGTGTGACGGCTGATCGACCGGGTCGGCCACAACAGCATCCTCGGCGAAGAGCTCACCTATGGCAGCCGAGTCGCTCCTGCTGTGCGCCGCGGCGTAGGACTCGATGACTGACCTGATGTGTTCTTCGGTGGGCATCCCAGAAACCTAGTTGCCCACAGAGCCTCCAACCTGCCGAGTCCTGGAGCGATCGTCAAGGGGTGACGACGGCGGCCCGGGACGGGACCGGCTGCGCGGTCGTGCCCGCTAGCGGAGCAGCGCCCCTCCATCGATGGGCAGTGTCACGCCGGTGACGTATCGCGCCTCGTCCGAACAGAGCCACAGGACGGCATCGGAGATGTCGCTGGCCTCCACCCACGGAATGTTGAGCGGCTGTTGCGGTCGCAGGAAGTCGGCCACATCTTCCATGTTGGGGGATTCGAGGTCGCTGCGAACAAGGGACGGAAAGACGTCGTTGTTGATCATCGGAGTGTCGACCGATGTCGGGTGGACTGTGTTGACCCGGATCCTGTGCGGGGCGAGTTCCAGGGCGATGGATCGCATGAAGCCCACCACCCCGTGCTTGGAGGCGTTATAGGCGGCAGTCCCGTACATGCCTTTGAGCCCCGCGATCGACGAGGTGATGGCGATCGCACCACCTTCGCGCTGCTCGATCATCCTGCGGACCGCCACTTTGACGGTGTTGAAGACTCCGGTCAGGTTGATGTCGATGGTCTCTGACCATTGTTCCGACGTCGCGAACTGCACCGGCGTAGGCGTGTAGATGCCGGCGTTGGCGACGACGATATCGATCCGACCGAACCGATCGAAACCCTCCACGAAGGCCTCTCGCAACGAAGGCAGATCCCTCACATCCGCGGTCCGGGCGACCATCTCACCTCCGGAGCTCTCCACCTGCCTGACGGTCTCTGCCAGATCTTCTGGAGTGGCCATCGGGTAGAGGGTCTCGGGAAGGTCCTCACAGAGGTCTACTCCGATGATCCGAGCCCCCTCAGCAGCGAAACGGAGCGCGTGCTCGCGACCCTGCCCCCGAGCAACCCCGGTGATGAACACGACCTTGTGGTCGAATCGCGCTCTGTTGTTCGATTCCGATCTGTTGTTCGCTGCCGATCTGTCGTTCATCGTGTTCCCCTTGTTGGTTCAGTCTGGCGAGCGGGCGACGCGTCAACCGAAACTTAGCCCCCTGTATCCCTCCTTGAATCCTGCCGCCACAAGTTCGCCGGCAAAGCGAGATGTGGCCGCCGATTCGCCGTCGACCGTCGCGATCTGGAGCCTCCTGACCCGTCCGGATGTGACGAGTCCGGCCAGAGCGTTGGCCCACCCGGCGTGGCGCTCCACGGACTCGAAGGTGAGCAGTTTTCGTCCACCTCGTTCCAGATATGCGACAAGGTCTCCATCACCTATGAGCGTGTATGCCCCAAGGGACCGAGACGGCAACCCGGACGAGTTCGGCCACCGCAGAGCGGCCCCATAGGGCTGAGCCGGGTCAGTCGCCGCCAACACGATCACTCTGGACGCGCCCTCATATTTCTCGGAGCCTCCAGATGTGTCCTGTTCGGCCCGCAGCAGGTCAACGGCTCCCGCCTGTGCGAACTGTGCGGCCCCGAGTCCCTCGACGAAGTAGCCCCGTCGGATCTGGCCACGCTCTTCGAGAAGCTTGAGCACCGGGTAGACACCGGCGAACCCACCGTCGATCCCCTCAGCAAGGGCCATCTCCCTGCTAAGTACTCCATAGCGTTCGATCAGTTGCAGTGCCCGTGTCATGGCCATGACGCTCGGGTTCGGATTCTCGTCCAACAGCGGCCCGACCAGGGACCATCGTCCAGACCCGGCCGGAGGGCCCAGTCCAGCAATCCGACGGTTCGCTCCGGGTCCACGTCTGGAACGCGCTCCGCTGCTCGCTCGGGTCGAAGGGCGTCGGGCGCGGCTGCCACCGACACGGGCTCGCAGCGGTGCGAACGAGTCTGCTGTCACCACACCGGCCCACACCAGATCCCACAGCGCTTCGAGGACTGTCCTTTCATCCGATGGAACACCTGCCCGTTCCGTGGCGGCCACCAGATCGGACCAGAACGAGGCACCGGCGGACGAGAGTTGTCCCCGGATCACCTCATGATGTGGTTCATTCAATTCATGGCCGGAGGTGGTGCTCACATCTCTTGAGAATGCCCCGATGATCGCTGCGGCCTGGTCCCTGAACGCGAGACGGACCCGACCGTCATCGGCACCGACAGCCCCAGCACCGACCCAGACCAATTCACCCGAAGCGCACAGAGCATCGAGATCCGTCTGCTGGTAGTCGACAATTCGTGAGCCCAGGATGTCCGCCTCGAGAGTGGAGGCTCCCAATGCCGCTCCCTGGAGGCGGCCGATCGTATCCACCAGCAGATCGATACCCCCGCGTGTCGCGGGGATCCCCTGCCATGAGGAAACGAACCGGGTCAGTGTGGCGGCGGTGACCGGTTCGACCTCCTGTCGGAGCGCTGCGAGCGAGCGGCGCCGGATCTTGCGCAGAACATCAGGGTCGCAGAATTCGGCCTCGACGTGACCTGGACGGAATTCACCGGCGAGCAGCTTTGCGTTGGCAACGGCGTCGGCGAGCACCAGGGCCACCGCCTCGGGAGACACCGCGAGTCGATCGGAGAGTTGCTGGGCGGTGAACGGGCCATTCGTCCGGGCGAACCGTTGGGCCAGATCCGCCAGAGGACGCTCGACGGACTCTGTGAACACGACCGGCAACCCGATCGGCACTGCGACACCGATGGCGTCCCGAAGCCGGCCGGCATCCTCGGCAGCGGCAAACCTCTTCTGGCCACCGATAGTCACAGTTATGACCCTGCGGCCGGTCTCCAATTGCGAGATCCACTCATCGACGTTGGCCCGCCGGTCGTCCCGGACGCGCTCAGTTATCTCGTCGCGACTCAGCGGACCGAGCACCCGGAGCAGGTCATGGACGTCGTCGGCCTCACGGGCCTGACGTTCGCTTGTAAGCCGCTGAAGTTCGCGCTCGACCTGTTCGATCACATCCGCGTCGAGCAGAGAACGAAGCTCCTCCGAACCGAGCAGGTCTCGCAGCAGCTCTCGGTCAAGGGACAGCGCCGCCGCTCTGCGCTCGGCCAGCGGGGCGTCACCTTCGTACATGAACACCGCGATCCAGCCGAAGAGCAACGACCTTGCGAACGGTGAAGGCGACTGCGTCTCGACCTGGACCACGCGGATGGAACGGCTGCGCACCCTGGTGAGGATGTCGCGCAGAGCCGGCAGGTCGAAGACGTCGTTGCAGCATTCCCGAGTCGTCTCCAAGAGGATCGGGAACGACGGATACCTGCCCGCGACGGCCAGAAGATCTGCTGCGCGCTGACGCTGTTGCCACAGCGGGGTGCGTTGATCGGGCCGACGACGTGGAAGCAACAGCGCACGGGCCGCCGCCTCACGGAAGCGGGCGGCGAAAGCGGACGTGGATGGGAGGACAGCGAGGAGTTCCTCGTCCATCTCGTCGGGGTCGGGGATGATCATCTCGATGGGGATCTCGTCTGCCGACTCGGGAAGACGCATCACGATTCCATCGTCGGACCAGATGACCTCGGACGGGTTCAGTTCGCCCAGAGAGTCGAAATGGCTGTCGATCCGGGAGCGGACGACCATGGCCCACGGCGCATGCACCCGGGCCCCGAAGGGCGAGTGGATGCAGACCCTCCAGTCTCCGATCTCGTCCCTGAAACGCTCGATGACGATCGTCCTGTCGTCTGGAACCACTCCGGTGGCGTCCGCCTGTTCGGAGATGTATGACAAGACGTTGGTTGCCGCGAAATCGTCGAGTGCGTGGACCGTTTTCAGACGTTCACGCGCGCCCGCGGGCGCGTCGGCTCGAATCTCGCGGACGAACGCGCCGACTGCTGCGCCGAGTTCTGCATCCCTGCCGGGCCCATCCCCATGCCAGAAGGGCATCGTTCCGATCTGACCGGGAGCGGGTGTGACCACAACACGTTCGAAGGTGATCTCCTCTATTCGCCAGGTCGATGCCCCCAGGATGAAGGTCTGACCGATCCGCGACTCGTAGACCATCTCCTCGTCGAGCTCACCGACGCGGCTCCCATCGGGCAGGAAGACTCCGAAGAGTCCTCTGTCGGGGATTGTCCCCCCTGAGACCACCGCCAGTCGTTGTGCTCCTGAACGACCATGGATGGTTCCGTCTATGCGGTCCCAGATCACGCGGGGTCGCAACTCGGCGAACTCCTCGGCCGGATAGCGGCCGGCGAGCATGTCGAGTGTGTTCTCGAAGAGTTCACGCGAGAGGGTCGAGAAGTTGGCCGCCCGCCGGAACAACGCGAACAGATCATCCACCTTCCATTCGTCGAGCGCGCATGCGGCGACGATCTGCTGCGCGAGCACATCGAGTGGGTTGGCGGGGATTCGTGTCAACTCGATCTGCCCGTCACGCATCCGTTGCGCCACCACCGCCGCCTCGAGCAGATCTGCGCTGTGTTTGGGGACGATCCGCCCCTTGCTGGGTGCCCCTACCTGGTGACCCGCTCGCCCGATACGTTGAAGCCCCGACGCGACCGAACCGGGCGATTCGACCTGTACCACCAGGTCGACTGCACCCATGTCGATTCCGAGTTCGAGCGAACTGGTCGCCACCAGCCCCGCCAGTTGACCCTGTTTGAGCGCGTCCTCCACCTGAAGCCGGCGTTCGCGCGACAGCGAACCATGATGTGCCATCACCAACTCGGCTCCGGCTCCGGCTCCGGCTCCGGCGGCCAGAGTCTCGATCGCGCCTGCGGGCGCGTCAACCTCGGATTCGAGCTCTTGGGAATCGAGTTCGTTGAGCGCACCCGCAAGGCGTTCGGAGAGCCGTCGCGAGTTGACGAAGATCAGGGTCGAAGTGTGCTCGCGGATCAGGCGGAGCAGTTCGGGGTGGATGGATGGCCAGATGGTTGATTCTGCTGCCATGTCCTCGACCGGAACCATGATCTTCAGGTCGAGTTCTTTGCGGATACCGGCGTCGACGATGGTGATCTTCCGGTCACCTCCCAGAAACCCGGCCACGGCTTCGAGTGGCCGCTGAGTCGCTGATAGGCCGATCCGTTGCGGCTCACGACCCTCCGGGCGGTTCGACCGGATCAGGTGGTCGAGGCGCTCGAGCGAGAGCGCCATATGTGCGCCACGTTTGGTGGGCGCGAGCGCGTGTATCTCGTCGATGATGACCGTGTCGACGGTCTTGAGCGACTCCCTCGCTGCAGAGGTCAGCATCAGATACAGCGATTCGGGAGTGGTGATGAGAATGTCCGGTGGATGACGGACCAGCCTGGAACGTTCCTTCGGAGAAGTGTCGCCTGTTCGTACGCCCACGGTGGGTTCGATGAATTTCAGCCCCAGCCGTTCGGCGGCGTGAGCGACTCCTCGAATCGGGGCCCGAAGGTTCTTCTCCACATCGACGGCCAAGGCACGCAGGGGGGAGATGTAGAGGACCTTGACACCTGACTGGCTCGCTGGAACGTCTCGGGAACCAGGAATGGATCCGGTGCCAGGGCCAACGGATGAACCATTGCCCAGCCGGTCAATCGCCCACAGGAACGCCGCCAAGGTCTTACCGGAACCCGTCGGAGCACACAGAAGCGTGTTCTCGCCACGAGAGATCGGGCCCCACGCCCCGAGTTGCGCCTCTGTGGGCGCGGGAAAGCTTGAGTTGAACCATTCGACTGTGGCGGCGGAGAACTGCTCCAAAGGCACATCCGGAGAGTACTCAGCGCGAGTGACATTCGAATCGCAGTCACGGACCCAGAACGGCACGCACTCGGCTGACAGGCCGAAACGCGCCCAAGAAATCGTCACAGCGGTGGCCTAGAGTCCTCTCCATGGTCAGCGCCAAGCCACGTGAGTTCCATCCGGCATTCGAGGAGTACTGCGAGGCCATCTGGGAACTCAATGAGGACGACATCAGCGTCATCCAGGCACGGATAGCCGAACGGCTGGAGGTATCCCGCCCCGCCGTTTCGGAGATGATCCGCCGCATGGAACAGGAGAAGCTCATCACCGTCGACGACACCATCGCGCTCACCCCCAACGGGGTGGAACTCGCCGAACGTGTGGTCAGACGTCACCGCCTCGCGGAGAGGTTCCTCACCGACATTCTCGGACTTCCCTGGGCGGACGCGCATGAGGAGGCGGGCAAGTGGGAACACATCATCTCCGAGGCGGTCGAAGGTGCCCTCATCCGGGTTCTGGGTGAGCCCACAACCTGTCCTCACGGAAACCCGATTCCGGGTGCCGGCTACCAGATGCCCAACGTACGGCCGCTGTCGGAGGTGAAGGTCGGAGACACCTTCACCATTAATCGGATCCCCGAGGAACTCGAGTTCACTCCCGGGCTGCTCGACTATCTGGAGGAGAACGAACTACTCCCCGGCAACTCCGGCGTCCTACACAGTCTCTCGCCCGCGGGCACCGCAACAGTTGAGGTCCTCGGCCGTCACGTCGGTTTGGAGGCCTTCACAGCTGATCGCATCCTGGTGCTCGCCGGGCCGGACAAGGCCGCCTGACACAAAACGTCCACACTCAGACCCGGTCACATCAGGCCGCCTGCTCAGTACCGCCTGGCTCAGTCGGCCAGTACCGTCGGCAGCACCCCGGTGTGGATCACCACAAGACGCTTCGTCGAACGGGTCAGCGCCACATAGAGCGACTGCGCCCCGCGCTTTTGTTCATCGAGGATCCGTTTCGGTTCAACCACGATCACCGAATCGAGTTCGAGCCCCTTGGCGAGTGACACCGGGACAATCGTGACCTGCTGGTCAAGACCCTGACGTGTGGCCCCACCGTGTGCCACACCACCGGCGCTCAACATGTTGTCGATCTCGCCAACCATCGAGTCGGGGGCAATGACTGCGATGTTGCCCGATCCCACTGCAGTGATCTCGTTGCGCACTGCCCTCGACAATTCCGCTCCCAGACTCTCAACCGAAGCGGTCACGAACACCGGAGCGTCACCGCTGTGACGGATCGACGTCGGGGGCGCCAGGTCGGGGGCCGCCAGCGTCAGCACTCGAGCGGCTAGGTCCATGATCGGCCCGGGAACCCGATAGCCGACGGTCAGCTCCTCTCGTCTGGGTGCCCGTCTGTCGGGTAGGAACTCGAGCAGCGATTCCCAGTCGTCGTGAGGCCACGCTCCGGTCGCCTGAGCCATGTCTCCGACGATTGTCATCGAACCGTTCAGTGAACGCCGGTCCAACATCCGAAGAGACATCGGCGAAAGGTCCTGCGCCTCGTCGACCACGATGTGACCATACGTTCGGATCAGATCGGCTTCCTTGTGACGTGGCCTGGGGCCGAGCAACTCGAGCGCCTCGTCAAGGACCGGTACGTCATCGGCGGTGAACACAATCCGGTTCGGGTCGTGTTCACGTTCCCGGTGCAACAGTTTCCAGTCATCACCGATGACGTTCTCACCCGCCGAACGCAAAAGTCCCCGCGAACCGTAGAGGTCGTTGAGGAACTCCGCTGGCGTGAGAATCGGCCACATACGCTCGAGTGCCTCAACGATGAGCGGGTCCCGTCGAAGCCTGTGTCTGACGGTCTCGAGGGTGTCGTCGTTGCGCGACGATGCGTGCAGCGCCTCGAAGAAGAGGTCCTCGACGTGGCGGCGCCCAAGGTTGTGGAGCCGCACTCGTCGGCGGACACTGTCGATGATCCGGCGCGAACCGTCGACAGTGAGGGTAAGTCGTTGGATTCCGTAGGGAACGCGCAGCGTCTCACGAAGTGGCCGTTGACGATCCCGCACGGCACGGCGGATGACCTTGATCATCGAGATATCGCCTTTGACCCGTCCGACATCGACTGGGTCCCGCCCGCTCACGCGGACGTGTGGCACCAGATCGGCAAGCGTTGCGATCTGCACTCCAGCCTCACCGAGTGAGGGCAGAACCTGTTCTATGTAGGAGAGGAACACTCGGTTCGGACCTACAACGAGAACCCCTTGGCCTTCGAGAGGGAACCGGTGTGCGTACAACAAGAACGCGGCACGGTGTAGCGCCACAACGGTCTTACCTGTTCCGGGTCCACCTTGGACGATGAGAACACCGGGCAGTTCGGAGCGAATGATCCTGTCCTGTTCGGCCTGGATCGTGCCGACGATGTCGGACAGCTTGCCCGAACGCGAGTCCTCCAGAGCGGCGATGAGCGCCCCGTGACCCTGGACGTGCCCTTCATCGAGCGCACGTGTCGCTGAGCCGAAGAGTTCGTCGTCGATGTCGAGGAGCACCTGGCCCCGGGTGGCGAAATGTCGGCGACGCCGCAGCCCCAAGGGCTCCAGCCCGGTGGCCCTGTAGAACGATTCCGCAACGGGCGCCCGCCAATCGACCACCACCGGGTTGGCCGACTCGTCCGCGACCGAGATTCTTCCGATGTAGTAGGTGGCTCCCCCGTCGTCGGTCGGTTCTGTGTCGACCCGACCGAACACGAGTGAACGCTCACCAAGTTCTAGCTGTCGAAGGCGAATGCCGACCTGTTCCCACACGACATCACGCTCGAAACGGTTCTGGAACGTACCGCCCTGGCCGTCGCTGACCTCCTCACGCATCGACAGCACCCGCTGACGGGCGGCATCAAGGCACCCATATGCCGAGTCGATGTAGGCCTGCTCAGCTTCTAGCTCTGGGTGGGTCGTCACAGATCTCCTGGTCGGGTGCGTCGAATCGCTCCGGTTCACCCCGCTCCTGACCCTTGGGGCAGCGCGTTCCTGAAATATGGGGATCGTCAATTGTAGCCGCGCTGATGGGCGATTCCCATGGGCGTCGTGATTGACTGTGACTCGATGGAACCGATGAACCAACCGTCGTCAACGGGCGCTCAGCCCACGACGTCACACGCCTATTCCGCGTTCATCCGCGCGTGTCGCGGCGAGCGAACCGACCGCACGCCGGTGTGGTTCATGCGCCAGGCCGGCCGTTCGCTGCCCGAGTACCGGGCGATCCGTGGGGAAGGGTCGATCCTCGATGCGATCGCCCAACCCGATCTCGCAACCGAGATCACCCTGCAGCCCGTGCGCCGCTACGGAACCGATGCCGCGATCCTCTACTCCGACATCATGGTGCCGGTGCACGCAATCGGCTTCGGCGTGGATATCAAGCCTGGCATCGGCCCGGTCGTCGACCAGCCGTTCTCGAACGTCGCGGACCTGGACCGATTCCGCGACTTCGATGCCGATGTCGACTGTTCATATGTCGCCGAGACCGTCCGCAATCTGGTTAGCGAACTTTCGGTGCCGCTGATCGGGTTTGCCGGTGCACCGTTTACGGTGGCCAGCTACCTGGTCGAAGGCGCTCCGTCGCGATCGCATTTCAGGACCAAGGCGCTGATGTATGCAGATCCAGATCTGTGGTTTGCGCTGACCGACAGACTCGCGGATCTGGCAATCGAATCGATCCGCTCACAGGTCGCCAACGGCGCTTGCGCCGCACAGCTCTTCGATTCGTGGGTCGGGGCTCTCTCACCGATGGACTACGAACGATTTGTCCTGCCGTCGTCTTCGAAGGTGATCTCAGCTGTGAAATCGCTCGGCGTCCCCGTGATTCACTTCGGGGTCAACACCGGAGAGTTGCTCGGGCTGATGGCAGCAGCGGGAGCCGATGTCGTTGGTGTCGACTGGCGAACACCGCTCGATGTGGCCCGAGGTCGTGTGCCCAGCGATGTATCGCTTCAGGGCAATCTCGACCCGGCGGTCGTGGCAGCGGGTTGGGATGCGACCGAACCTCAGGTGCTTGACGTGTTGAGGCGAGGCGGTGGGAATCCGGGTGGCGGTGGCGGCCACATCTTCAATCTCGGCCATGGGGTGACCCCCGATATCGACCCTGGCGTGCTCGAGAATGTTGCGGATCTGGTCCACGCCCAGCCCGTCACGCTCGACCAGGACTGACCGCGGAGAGCTGATGTCAGAGAACGAGGCGACATCGGAGCAACCGAGAGAGCAGCCCTCGGGCAGTTCGGTTGGAGTGTTGATCATGGCCTATGGCACACCCCAGTCCCCGGTCGACATCGAGAAGTACTACACCCACATCCGACGGGGTCGACCGCCTACTCCGGAACAACTAGAGGACCTGGTCAGTCGTTACGACGCGATCGGCGGGATCTCACCCATGCGCAACCGGACCGACGCCCAGGTTGAGGCAGTCCGGCGCGCTCTGAACTCGATGGCTCTGGACGACGTCAACACAGTCTCTGGGCTCGCTTCGAGGACTCAACGAGAGTTCGTCGTCACCCTCGGCCAGAAACATGCCACCCCGTTCATCGAGGACGGAGTGGAGGACCTGATCAAAGCTGGCGTGTCGATCATCGTCGGCCTCGTTCTGGCCCCTCATTTCTCTGCGGCGAGCGTCGGGCAGTATCACGACAGGGCACGCGATGCGATCGCTGGCCGTGTCGAATATTCACCGATTGACGACTGGTCGCTCGAACCTGCTTTCATCGACTTCACGGCGTCATCACTTCGCACCCAACTCGACTCGATGCCCGAGCGAACGACGGTCGTTTTCACGGCGCACTCGCTGCCCGAACGCGTCCTACAGAGCGATCCGTACCGAGAGAATCTGACGGCCTCCGCCGCTGCGATCGCCGAGGAGGCGGGCCTCGGCTCGGACTGGATGATCGGCTGGCAATCAGCAGGCCGAACCCCTGAGCCGTGGGCAGGTCCTGACATCCTCGAGATCATCGCCGGTCTGGCGAGCGATGCAACCGGCGAAGCCGCTGGCGCCGACGGGTCCGACGAGTCCGACCATGAGCGCGGGATTCTGGTGGTCCCGCAGGGGTTCACATCGGATCACCTCGAGATTCTCTATGACCTCGACATAGAGGCACGATCGGTTGCCGCGTCGGCCGGTCTCACCTTGGAAAGAACCGAGACCATCAACGCCGACCCCGAAGTGATGGCCGCCCTCGCCGCTCGGATCTCGACCGCCGTCAGCGCGGGAGTGGCCGGCGGCGATGCGGCTCGCTGCGCTGCGAACGGCTGTGCCGTTCCCAGCGAAACCGACAGTGGCGTTTACAGCGCAGATCAAGACCACGGGGGAAGTCACCCGTGAGTCGGCATCTCCTCATCGTTGGCGCTGGAATCACCGGACTTGCGGCGGCCTGGCAGGCTGCTTCAACCCCTGACGTAGACGTCACGGTGATCGATACTGCGCCTCGCGTTGGGGGCAAGATCGCAACCTCGCCTCTGGCCGGGCTCAGCAATGGGACGGCAATTGATGAGGGCGCCGACGCATTCCTCGCTCGGGTTCCACACGCCATCGAACTCTGCGAGGAGTTGGGCCTGTCAGACCAACTCGTGGAGCCGTCCGCGTCCCGTGCACAGGTATGGGTTGACGGTTCCGCGAAGTTCCTTCCGACAGACACGGTTCTAGGGGTTCCCGTCGAGTTCGAGAGTCTCGCCACATGCGGACTCCTGTCCGCCAGCGGGTTGGCCGACGCTATGGCCGAAACAGAGCGGGATTGGTCAGCACCAGTCGAGGATGTGTCAATCGGCGCATTCCTGACCGAACGTTACGGCTCCGAACTGGTCCGGAATGTTGTGGCACCCCTCGTCGGCGGGATCAATGCCGGCAACGTGGACAGGCTCAGCCTCCGGGCGGTGACTCCTCAACTCGCTGCTGCGGCCGCACGAGGCGGCAGTCTGACCCTTGCCCTGCGAACAATCCGTGATTCGGCTCCCCCGCCTGCGATGTCCGGGGTCTTCCGCGGGCTTCGTGGGGGGACGGGTTCGCTCATCTCCGCTCTGGGCGACCAACTGATGGACCGGGGAGCGCAGATCATCACAGGCACATCCGTTCGCGGAATCACAGTCGACTCCACCGGAGTGCGGGTCAGGACCGAGTCCACCTCGGCCGGATCAGGTGGGCGCCAGGGAACCGTGTTCGACGCCACCGAATTGCTCCTAGCGGTACCTGCTGCCCGATCAGCCCAGATCCTCGCCGAGGTGTCCCCCAGCGCGAGCAGATCGCTCGCCTCGATCGGATACTCCTCGGTTGCGCTGGTGACACTCGACGTTCCGGCCAGCGTCTTGGCCGAATTGAACCCCGAACTGTCCGGAGTGCTCGTACCCCGGTCCGAGGGGATGCTCACGACAGCGGTGTCGGTGGGTTCGAACAAGTGGCCTCACTGGTCCGAACCCGAGAGGGTCATCCTTCGAGCATCGGTCGGAAACAGCGACGACGCGACGGCTGTCGACCTCGACGATGACGAACTCCTCCGACGCATGATCCCGGAACTCGCGCTGTTGTTGTCCGCCGACCCGACAACTCTCACAGACGGGGTTCGCCAGTCGGGTTCAGTGCGTGTTTCGCGGTATCCATCCGGATTTGCACAGTACGAAGTGGGTCACCTCGACCTGGTCGACTCCATAGAGGCTGACCTCGCTGCCGCAGCACCGAACATCCGCGTCACCGGGGCCTCGTTCCGCGGGCTGGGCATACCAGCGTGTATCGAAGCGGGCCGGGTTGCCGTCAGAGAACTGTTGGGAAGTTGATGAGCGAACCAAACGAGAAGCGTGAGGTCCAGAAGCACCAGACCGCCGAACCCTCGACGCTCCCCCATCTGGCTCGGAACTGGTTCTTGGGTCTTGTCGCCGGGCTGCTCCTGTGCGCCTCGCTGCCTCCGTGGGGCTGGTGGCCACTCGCCTTTGTCGGCGCTGCGATCTGGTGCCACCTGCTCGAAGCCCCCGCACGTCAACGGTTCATCACGTCGTGGTTCGTCGGATTCGGATGGTTCCTGCCGTCCACGCTGTGGATCTGGAGGCTGACCCCGCCCGGATACATCGTGGGTGGACTCCTCGGATGGGCGGGACTGGTCGGACTCGTCGGTCTCATCGTCCCGAGGGGCACCTACAAGTATCTGACGCTCCCCGCTGGCGTGATGCTCTTCGAGTGGTTCCATTCACTCGCCCCATTCGGCGGAGTGCCGATCTCGATGCTGTCGTTCTCCCAGGCTCGTGGCCCTCTATTGCCAGTCGCTCGACTCGGTGGAGGGATCGTCGTCTCCGGGCTGATCGTTGCGATCGGCGCGGCGTTGCACATGGCTGTCGTTGAACGCCGAGTTCGTGAGCCACTCGCAATGCTGGCAGTCACAACGCTGGCCATAGGCGGCGGAATGACTGCCAGTTCTCTGGTTCATCAGGTCGAGACTAAGGATGGGACGCCGGAAACTGTTCGAGTTGCTGCCATCCAGGGCGGCGGACCTCAGGGCAACACCTTCGACTACACCGAGATACCGAAGGTGTTCCAGCGCCATCTCGATGCGACTCGCGAGGTCAACAAGCCCGTCGACCTGGTCGTGTGGCCCGAGAACACCGTCTACATGGTGGACGGAACCTTCGCGCAGAGTTTCTGGCACGATCAGGTCGCCGCTGAGGCCAGGCGGTTGGACGCGCCGATCATGGTCGGGGTGGTCGAGGACGATCCCGACGACGACACAAGGTTCCTCAACTACATGGTGCTGGTGCAGCCTGACGGGTCACTCACCGGTCGTTTCGACAAGGAGCGCAGGGTTCCGTTCGGCGAGTACGTTCCGCTCCGTTCGTTCTTCGAGATTTTCGCGGGCGACACTCTGCCGGGCCGTGATGCGATTGTCGGTGAGGGTTCCGCAGGCGTCGACACCGGCCCGGTGAAGGCGGCTGTGGCGATCAGCTGGGAGATCTTCTTCCCACGTCGGGTACGTGAGGGTGTTCGCGACGGTGGGCAGATCGTGCTCAATCCCACCAATGGCGCCAGCTACTGGCTCACCCAGGTCCAGACCCAACAGATCGCCACAACCACCTATCGCGCCGTCGAAAGCGGTCGCTGGACGATCCAGGTGGCCCCCACCGGTTTCTCGGCGATCATCGGGCCCGACGGTACGGTCCATGACCGAACGGGCGTGAGTGAGAAGAAGGTCCTCATGGCCGATCTGCCTCTCATGACAGGCACCCTTCCATCACAGCTCTTCGGTGAGACCCCAGCACTGGTTCTGGCGGCTCTCGCGTTCGCTTTCGTGGCCGGAGTTCGCCGCCGAGCCCGCTCAGGTGACCATTTGACCGGTAACTCCGCACAGAACGAAGCTTGAGGGATCATGCGCAGCGGCTCGTCCCGATTCACCTCGGGCACCTTCAGTTCTGGTTCGACTTTTTCGCGTTCGGGCACCAACCGGCCCAAACCCGGACCCGACGACCCGCTCAGCATTGCGTACCTCACCTACAGGGGTAAGCCACACGTCGGCGGACAGGGCGTCTACACGCGACACCTTACAAAGGCGCTTGTGGATCTGGGCCACCACGTCGAGGTGCTCTCTGGTCAGCCCTACCCGGTGCTCGACGAACGCGTGCCGCTCATCAAGTTGCCGTCCCTCGACATCTACAACGACCACTTCCCGATGCGCATGCCGGCCTGGTGGGAACTCAAGAATGTCTGGGATTGGGCTGAGGTGACAGCGTTCTCCACCGGCACGTTCCCCGAGCCGCTCGCGTTCACGCTGCGAGCGTGGGACAACCTGCGTACCCGCGCGGATGAGTTCGACTTGGTCCATGACAACCAGAGCCTGGGCTACGGACTGTTGTTGATGGAGCGCATGGGCCTGCCGGTACTCGGCACCATCCACCATCCGATCACCATGGATAGACGACTCGAGATGCGTCACGCCGAGTCCGCGTTCCAGCGCTGGTCAAAGGCCCGCTGGTATGCGTTCACCAAGATGCAGACCCGTGTCGCCACCCGACTGCAGCGCATCATCACCGTGTCGCAGTCGTCCTATGACGACATCTGCCGCGACCACATGGTCTCGCCCGAGAAGCTCCATATCGTTCCCGTGGGCGTCGACCCGGACCTGTTCGTACCGATGCCGGGGGTCGAGCGTAACCCCAATCAGATCATCTCGACCGCTTCGTCGGATGTCACGATGAAGGGTCAGCGGTACCTGCTCGAGGCGCTCGCCAAGCTGCGCGCAGAACGACCCGAGCTGAAGCTGATCATGGTGGGTCGCCTCAAGGAGGGTTCGGCCGCTCAGAGGACGATCGCAGAACTCGCTCTCGAGGATGCCGTCGAGTTCGTATCCGGGATCACCGACGAGGAACTCGTCACGCTCTACAACTCCTCTGCTTGCGCGGTTGTGCCGTCGCTCTATGAGGGATTCTCACTCCCGGCGATCGAGGCGATGAGCACCGGCTGCCCGCTCGTCGCGACCACCGGTGGCGCGATCCCCGAGGTCGCCGGTAACGACGGTGAGACCTGCTACATGACCATTCCGGGTGACAGCGAGTCGCTGGCCGCGGGCATCCGACGGGCTCTCGATGACCAGGAGACCGCCAAGCGAATCGGCGCCGCTGGGCGTGAGCGTGTCATCAACCGGTGGAGTTGGCGTCACACCGCCGAACGGACCGTGGAGCACTACCGTGCGCTACTCGAACTCGACGACGCCCAGCATCACAACACGGCTGGGCGGCCCGTCGACACCCACCACGTTTCCACCAACGGTTCGACCGTCGATGTGACGTCGAACGGCACTGCGTCCATCAGCGCGCCCGCGGGCGCGTCTGGTTCCGACACCGTGGCCGCTGACTCCGACAGCGTGGAGGTCTGACCATGCTGACAGTCGACTACGACCTGCTTGGACTCAACGAAGGCGACCTGGTGCTCGACCTGGGCGCGGGCGCTGGGCGTCACTCATTCGAATGCTTCCGACGTGGCGCACGTGTCATCGCGCTCGACTACGACGCCAGCGAACTCCCTCCCGTCCAGGCGTTGTTCTGGGCGATGCGCGAAGCGGGCGAGACCGCGCCGGACGCGCTCGGAGCCTGCATCAACGGCGATGCCCTGAATCTGCCGTTCCCAGATGACACCTTCGACCGGATCATCTGCTCGGAGGTCTTCGAACACATCCCTGATGACAGTGGAGCGATGGCCGAGTTGCGACGGGTCCTCAAACCCGGCGGTGTGCTCGCTGCGACCGTGCCGTCATGGATGCCCGAGAAGGTCTGCTGGGCGCTCTCCGCTGAGTACCACGCTCCGCTCGCCGCCGGTGGCCATGTCCGGATCTACACCGAGCCGCTGTTCCGTCACCGCCTCACCGAGGCCGGGCTCATGCCGACTGTCTCGCATCGTGCCCATGCCCTGCATTCGCCGTACTGGTGGCTCAAGTGCGTGGTGGGTGTCAGCAATGACGTCAACCCGCTGGTCAAGGCGTACCACCGACTGCTGGTGTGGGACATCGCGAAGGCTCCCGCGCTCACCCGAAACACCGAGCGACTGTTGAACCGGGTGCTGGGCAAGTCTCTGGTGGTCTACTCCTACAAGGAGGACCGACAGGAACAGGGCGCGTCCGAGCGCTCGTCGCAGAGCACATCGAAGGACAAGGCGGCGATGAAGGAGGCAGTTACGAGGCAGGGCGCTCCAGCGAAGTCCACTGCAGCGAAGTCCACTGCCAAGAAGGCGCCCGCGAAGGCCACGCCGGCCAAGAAGGCCGCCCCAGCGAAGTCTGCTGCCAAGAAGGCCGCTCAGAACCAGGCGGTCGGAGCGGACAGATGACGGTCTCGCCGTTGCTCGTCGACATCGACGATGTCGTAACCGCCGAGCAACTCACGGCCACGACCCAAGCGGTTGCCGAGTGGCAGTTGCCCAACGGCATGGTGCCGTGGTTCCCGGGCGGTCACGCTGATGTGTGGAACCACACCGAGGCACTCATGGCGCTCATGCTCGGCGACAATCGTTCCGGGGCAGAGCGGGGCTTCGAGTGGCTCCAGTCGATCCAGCGTGAGGACGGCGCCTGGCACCAGTACTACCTGACCGAGGGAATTGAGGAGGACAAACTCGACGCCAACTGCGTCGCTTATGTCGCCACGGGCGTTTGGTTCCACTGGCTCACCTACCGCGATCGTGGCGCCCTTGAGGCGCTCTGGCCGATGGTTCGTGACGCAACTGATTTTGTTCTCGCGCTGCAACAACCGCGGGGTGAGATCATCTGGGCAAGACATGCTGATTCGACACCGTTCACGTTCGCGCTGCTCACCGGATCATCATCGATATGTCACAGCCTGCGCTGTTCGCTGGCAATCGCTCGTGAACTGGGCCACGATCGTCCCAACTGGGAACTCGGCATCGAGAAGCTTTTCAAGGTGATCCGCGACGAGCCCGACGCTTTCGCTCCAAAGCACCGTTGGGCGATGGACTGGTACTACCCGGTTCTGTGCGGTGTCGTCCGAGACGCTGCCGGAAAAACACGGTTGTCCAACCGGTTCGAAGCATTCTCGATTGCCGAGTGGGGAATCCGGTGCGTGTCCGATCGCCCCTGGATCACCGCTGCCGAAACCTGTGAGTGCGCCATCGCACATCTGGCGGTCGGCGAGGTGGACCGAGCGATGGAGCTGTTCCGTTGGTCCCAGCGCCTACGTGAGGACAACGAGCGTTACTGGACAGGCATCGTGGTGCCCGAGGAGACACATTTCCCCGGCGGGGAGCAGTCGACCTACACCGCAGCAGCCGTGCTCCTCGCGGCCGATGCGCTGGGTGGGAAGTCGGCCACCGCAGGACTCTTCGCTGACCCCAACTCGCTGCCGCTGCCCTTTGCGCTCGACTGATCGGGGCAGACTCCCGCAGCTCACCCGCTCTCGGTTCGACCGACAGTCCGGCACCAGTTCTGTACTGAACCGCTACCGATCCGCCTGACGGTCCGGCACTGGGCGAACAGATCGTCCGACAGATCGTGCGGGGCGAATAACTCGCCCACACCTGAGAGCCCATCGCTCCCAGACGTGCACCCGGACCGTGCAGTTGGGAAGATGGAGGGGATGCGGCGCAACAACCAGCGGACCAGAGTCATCATCGCGATCCTCTCGGCCCTGATCCTGATATCGATGGTGCTCTCCGGTGTGGCGATGTCGGCCGGAGCCTCCCCCGCCCCCACAACCGACCGGCGCTCGGGCGTTGGGTCATCAGACCACATCGAGGCCGCAGTGGCAGCCGAGGTCGGCGACACCACCACGACGCTGCCCGAGGACAACCGAGTGTTCGGGAAGTCCATCACCCGCCCCAACCAGGGCATGGAGCCTCAGAGCCCTGGCGACCCCGGTGGGTGGCTCCAGAGTTCGCTGTTCTTCTTGGTGTGTGGAACCGTCATTCTGATGATCATCGGCGTCTCGCTACGAGCCCGGAAGCTGCGCGTGGAACGCAAGGAAGCCGGCCTCGATCCGGTTGACCTCGCTCGCAAGCGCGGCACAGGCGTACGGGCGCCATCACCTCTCGATAACCGCTGAACCCGGCGAGCACCTCAACTCACCCTAGGAACTGGTGCCTCAGCCCACCCCACCTCTCTCGAACTGGCAGTCGAAAAGCGGTCTACAGGCCGACAAGTGACTGCCAGTTCTGTCTGTGCGACGCGCCTGTGCGACGCGTCTGCCTCAGGCGACACGCCCGGCGACACCCACCAACGCCTCAGGCGACACGTCTGTGCGACACCCACCAACGGCTCAGGCGACGCGTCTGTGCGACACCCCTGCCTCAGGCGACACGTCTCAGTGTCCGCAGCGACCCGGTCACTGCCACTGGCTCGAAACGACCCGACTCGACAGCTGGCAGATAGATCTGCTCGTACGGAGCCTGGCCACCCAGAGCAGGGTCGGTGAACACATCATGGATGGCGAGAATCCCGCCGGGAACAACCTTGGGGGTCCACGTCCGATAGTCGAGCGCCGCGGGTTCGACGCCGTGTCCACCGTCGATGAAGACGAACCCGAAGTCCATATCGAGCCACCTACCCGAGGTGGGTGAGTCGCCGACAACCGCAATCACCCACGGTTCGAGACCGGCGTGGAAGACAGCCCGACGGAACCAAGGCAGAGTGTCCATCCGGCCGGTGTCCTCGTCGACCAGGTCCGGTTCGTGCCACTCCCAGCCGGGCTGATTCTCCTCGGATCCACGGTGGTGATCCACTGCGAAGAGAACGGTATCGCTCTGACGAGCCGCTTCGCCCAGGTAGATGGACGACCTTCCACAGTAGGAGCCGATCTCGATGAAGGGCTTCTGTGGATTCAATTTCGCTGCGGTCATCGCGGCATCGAAGAGCGCCAGACCTTCGTCAGGGGGCATGAACCCTCGGGCAGCCTCAGCGGCGCGCCTGGCCGAGTCGCTCATCGAGTAGTCGGACACGTCCAAATCCTTCAGATCGGCAGGTCGCCGTGCATCATGTCGAGTTCGTCGTCATCGGGTTCCTCGCCCTGGATGACCTTGAAGATCCAGCGGTCGAGGATCACATAACGACCGAGCCAGACGATCCCGAAGCCGGTCAACTGTGCGAAGAACACGGCGACCTTCTCGAACCAACCGTGACCCTCGATCATCGAGTCCACGAGGTAGGTGAGAAGCGTCGCGAAGGTGACGCCAAGCATCGCCGCCACCCAGAACACCACGATCTGGGTACGCATGTTGTCCTTCGATGTCTCCTTCCACACCAGATACTTGTTGGCGAAGAAGTTAGGGACGGTAAGGATCGCTGCGCTGGCGATTGAGGCCGCGGTCCAGTTGATCTCCTTGCCACCGCCAGCGGTCTGGTTGAAGAACACGAGGGCGCCAAGGAGTTGGATGAGGATCTGGCCCAGAGGAACGAAGACCACCGAGACACCTGCGTACCGGAGTTGCTTGCGTCCCTCCTCGGATCTGGCGTGCTCGATGAGAGCGGCAGGAGAGAGGTTCACTGTCTCAGAGGTTAACGGAGGCTTCCGGAGATCGTGAAAGCACACGAGCCCGCGTGGCTGAGCGGCGATCGGACCGTGGCCGCGGCTGGTTCGGTTCATGCTTCGAGAGCGGGAAGCAGGAGTTCAGTTCGCGACACGATCTCGGCGTCCACGCCGTTGGCGATGGCCAACTCGGGCCATTGCTCGGTAGCGGCGAGAGCGGCGTCGATCATGTCGGAGACCTCAGCCTCCTTGAGGCCCGCCGCCCTGTGGAGCCTATGTAGGTCCTTGCGGGTTATGTCCGTCCCCTTCCCGGCGACATCCAGGTAGTGCTCACCGACGCTGGCCGCGTTGAACACGGGTCGGGGCCCCATTGACAGCGTCAGGTCGTAGGCGGGCGCGAGACGCCACTCACCGGTGGGCGTCCACAAGTAGGAGGTGTTGCGGGCATGATCGTCGCGGTTGTGGGCGACCACGTTGAATACTGCGCGCCGTACGAGCTCGGTAATGTCCCGGCTGTCGCCGGTCACTTGTCTCGTGAGGCGGATGATGTCGACGTAGCTGAGGTGCTGGCCTCGCTCCGGGTAGGCCTCGAGCAATCCGGCTGCAGTGGCCATGTGGATCCGACGCGGTTGACCGTCGGGTACTGCGATGCGGTCGAAGCGGCGCACCGCGAGGTACCGGGCGCCTGATGGAGCGTCGATCAGTTGGTGATCACAAACCGTGACACCCGCTCTCGACGCCATCTGCAGGTATGTGGCCTCAATGGTCGAGAGGAACTCGCTATCTCCGGGGCTGTGGAACTTCACGAGCCATGGGACCGCACCGGGCGGAAGATCACCGCTGTCGGGCACCAGTTCACCGTCGGTGGTGAACGCTGCGGCGATCTTCGGCCGTGCACCGCCCGCGCTAGCACCGGCGACGTTCGCCAGAGCTGCGGCGGCGGGGTCGCTGGTGTCCTGTCCAGCGAGGTGGTTCAACGCCTCGCTCTGAATCCGATCGAGATCGACGAAGGTGACGTCGGAGAGTTCGGGGCCTTCGACGGGCCTGAAGGTCAATGCGCCCATCGTGCGACGCCCGAGCCAGGTGAGCATCTGCAGGGGGTCAGGCCCCTCGATGCCGTGTTGGCCCATGTCGCGGCGCAAAACACTGAGCCCCCAGGAGTCGGGGATCGCATCCGCGAGCATTCCGGGGAGGTGGTCAGAGTCGGCCCCGTCGAAGCGTCGACCCCGGTCGTGGAGCGGATGTCGCACCGGCGACAGGTCGGCACCGGTGGCGATGTGCTCGTCGGTATATTCGGTGAAGGTCTGAGTGCCGCGGCGGGCGACCCGGGCAACGACCCAACGGCCGCTCTCGCCCTCGTAGATGACGTCGATCGGACTCATCGACTACCACGCTGGCGAGTCGGCGCCGAGTTGGCGACGAACTGGTCGAGGGTCTCGGCAAGCGGCGGCTCGAGCAGGGGCTCAAGGTCACCGGCACGTCGAAGCGCAGAGAGGACCGCCAGGAAGTTCGCAAGGGTCGAGTTACCCCCGCTTTCCATCCGAAACACGGTCTGGCGCCCAACGCCGGCGCGTTCCGCCAGGGTGCCCTGGGACAGGTTTTGGCGAAGACGTTCGCGTCGGATCCGGGCGCCCAACTCGGCCGCCAGTTCCTCCGCGCTCATCAAGCTCGTATTCATAGCCATCCCTTTGTACCATTTACGATGCAGTAAGACGAGTTTTTCTCGTTAGTCTACCAATATTGGTACAATAATTGGCGAACTTGAACATCAGCCACGCTTCTGCACGTGTAGTCGCTGTCCACAGAGTCGACCTAGCGAGCAGCTTCAGCCAGACAGCATCCCTGCCACACTCGAATGGAGGGTCGGCCGGTTGGCGGCTCAGCGGACGTTTCCACGCCGTTGACGGGCGTAGGTGGCGCTCAACCGCCCTTGTAGAGGCGCTCGAGGTCGACCAGTTCGACGTCGCTGCGATCCTTGGTTCCGCTGAGGAGGTTCTTCGCGAACTTGGTTCCGAACAGCAGGAGCGTGGCATCCGAGGCACGGTCACCGAACGCGTCCCGAAGCCTCTCGAGCTTGTTCAGGTGCGAGAACGTGATCTCCTCGCCGGATTTCGCTTCACCGAGAGCTGTGATGGTGCGTTCGCCGGGCGAGTCGCCGTCGTCAAGGGCTGCTACGAGGTCAACCTCGTAGCAGCCCCCGTCTACCGAGACGGTGGTGGAACCGATCTGAGTGCCAGGTTCGGCCAGAGCGGGGACGGTCGCGTACTGGGTCGCCCAGTGACGAGCCATTCCCTCGAAGGTGGGGCCTACAACCCTCGATCGGAACGTGGCATCGACTCCCGACCAGAACGTGCTCGCAGCGGCACGGGTGCGGAGGCGCTGCTGGTTCGGGCGAATGATCGCGTAGTGGAACCGGATGATCGAATCACCGGGGAAGTACATCGGTCGATTGCTCTTCGTCGGGTCCACGAGGCGCTCGATGAACTGTGCGTCAACCAACGTGGTCAGGATGGGATCGAGACGTGGTCCCGAGATCTTGACGTAGTCGTTGATCCTCGCCGGTGTCCGGTTGCCCAACGCAGTCGCGGCGAGCACCGCGTGGTACAGGTTCGGCTTACGTGCCTGTGCAGTCGTCGGGTCCCCACTCAGCAGCACCTCGACTTCCCGAGGCAGCGGAGCGGATGGCGCCAGGACGCGGTGGGCAACCCAGCGGTCCAGATCCTTTCGGCCCTTCGGAAGATCGTCGTCGACCATGTCACGGGCATAGGCCGCGACACCGCCGATGATCGAGTACACGTGCGTTGCCAACAAGAGGTCATCCGTCGCGTACAAGCCAAGCGCGTCGCGGTAGTCGAATGGGCTCATCCGCAAGTCGAGGCCAGCTCGTCCCCGTAGCGGTGCAGTACCTGCGAGCAGCTTTGACATCACCGAGATTGCGGAGCTGCAGAGCACCATCCGGCACCGGGTTTCCGCACGCAGCTTGCCCTTCGGGTTGAAAGCCCGCTGGATGATCGATTCCAGCTCGGGTGACTCCTCCAACAGGTACGGAAACTCGTCGAGCACCACGACAAAAGGCTTGTCCTCACCCAGTCGCATCAGAGTGTTGATGGCAGCATCCCAGTCCGGGAGGTTGAGCGGACCGGGCGCTCCGATAGCCTCACCCACGACGCGCCCAAGGTCATTCAGAGCTTCGCTGGCCGTCCCCCGAATCGCCTCGTAGTAGAGCCCGCGTCCCTCAGCCAGTTGCCCCAGCAGGAACGACTTGCCGATTCGACGTCGCCCCCACATGATCGCCAGCGTTGAGTGCTTCGCGTCGGAGTCGGCAAACCCTAGGATTTCTGACCACTCTTCGTCTCGCCCGACCGTCGCCACACTCAAGTTACCAGGATGTTCAACCATACCTTATTAAAGTACACCTGAACGATGAAATGCCCACCAGGTGTCCGAAGAGGGTCGATCAACACCTCGAACACTCATGCGAAATTCAGCCGCCGGCAGACGGATCCCGGCGGCGCGGTCGCCCACCGAACCGCCGAGCGGCTAGTACAGGGATATGCGCTCCTCCACCGCAGCCGACGCCAGCCGAACTCGCACGCCCAGACCCCAATCAGAGCGACAGTCACCCCTACCGGCGCACGCTCGCTCCCGCAGCGGCCGACGGAACACACCGCGAGCGATGATTGCTGTACTCACAACCGTCACAGCCATCACGCTCGGATGCTCAAGCGGCAACAACAGCACCACCGAACCGAAGGGCACCGGCACCGATCGAGGGTCAACCGACACCACTGACTCGAGTGCCGACGGGAGAGTCAACGGCCCCCTCAAGCTGAGACTCGACCGCATCGACGTCGGTCTGGAATCGCCCATAGCAGCCGTGCAGACACCCAAGGGCAACGGTCTGGTCGTGGCCGAACGAGGCGGGACCGTCCGAGTTCTCGATCTGAGCGGCTCCACCCCGAAATTGTCCGACCCGGTCATCGACATCAGCGTTGACACCTCCACCGATGCCGAACGTGGACTGCTAGGCATTGCGTTCAACCCGTCGGCTGACCGCCTACTGCTGAGCTACACGAACCGCGACGGCAACACCCGACTCAAGTCCTACGGGGCCAGCTGGACCGGAAGCTCATCCTCCGACGTCGGCACGCTCAAGGTGGAGCAGGACTCCGGAGTGGTGCTGTTGGAGGTCAGACAGCCCTACGCCAATCACAACGGTGGGCACATCGAGTTGGGTCCCGACGGCATGCTCTACATGGGCCTGGGCGACGGCGGGGCGGCCGGCGACCCGCACGGCAACGGGCAGAACACCTCGACACTGCTCGGCAAGATGCTGCGCCTCAACCCCGACGCCACAGACCGCTCCGACGTCGTCCCCGACGACAACCCCTTCGAACGGACAGCTGGAACTGCCCACGAGATCTGGTCCATCGGGCTGCGTAACCCGTGGGGGTTCTCCTTTGATCCAACCAGTGGAGACCTGTGGATTGCCGATGTCGGTCAGGACACCTTCGAGGAGATCAACCGTGTCGCGAAGGCCGATGACTGGGGCAGGGGAGCCAACTTCGGTTGGAGCCTCTATGAGGGACTCGAACCCTTCGAGGGTTCCGGCGGATCGTCGCCAGATGTTGACAGCGACGACCTGGTCAAACCTGTCTTCGTCTATCGCCATGACCCCGGGTGTTCGGTCACCGGCGGCGTCGTCTACCGCGGCGACAAGATCGGCGGACTCGTCGGTCACTACCTCTACAGCGACTACTGCGACGGCACTATGCGGTCGCTGAGCGGCCCCGATAACGGCGATGTCGCCGATGGCGGGTCACTGACCTCAACCGATCTGGGCATCAGCACCGATCAGGTCGCAGGGTTCGCGACCGGCTCGGACGGCGAGGTCTATGTGATCAGCCTTAGAGACGGGCTGATGCGAATCAGCGAGGGGCAGTAACGCCGGAGCCATTGCGGATGTCGACTGGAGTGTCGACAGCGGCGTCGGTCTCGGAGTCGTCGGTCTCTGCCGTGCTCACAGAGTCCGACTCGCGCGGCTCACGACCTGTCACCGGTGGGATGTCGAGGTCTCGACCCATGGAACGCAACTCGGCACGTATGCACTCACGAACCATGTTGGCGAGCCGGTCGACATCGTCGAGGGTCATTCCCTCGGTGCTGATCGGGTCGAGCACACGAAGCTCAGCGTTGGAGCGTCCCTGACGCCAGTCATGCTTGCGAAGCGCGGGCGCCGTGCCATGACAGGCGAGAGGCAGAATCGGGAGCTGCTTTTCGATAGCGAGCTTGAACGCGCCGGGCTTGAACGGCAGCAGATCACCCTCGAATGATCGGGTGCCCTCGGGGAAGATCATCACCGAGACCTTCTGATCCAAACGCTTGGCGCACTCCACCATCGCTGCTGCACCACTCTCGTGGTCGCCTCGTACGAGTTGGATGTCCTTGGCAAGACGCATGTTCCAACCAGCCACTGGGATCTTGAAGTTCTCGGTCTTCGATAGCCACTTCATCTCCCACGGCAGATGGCTGATGAGGAGGATGTCGACGAAGGACTCGTGGTTGGAGACCATCACATAGGGGTTGCGTGGGTTCTCAGGGAACGGACCCTTGACCTTGAACTTCCACAGTGGATTCAGCTTCTGGTGGATGACTGTCGTCTTCCGGAAGATGAGACCCGTCCAGTATCGGGGCGGGTCGAAGGGGGCTGTCACCACCCAGGTGAACGCCATGATCGGCAGGGCCGCCAGCATGCAGACGCCGAATACGAACCACGACCAGATCGACCAGAGTGTCAGCGACAGGTTCTTCACCCATGTAGGACCATTCATCGATCCATATGGTTACACACGGTCCGAAAGACCCATTGACTGTCCCCGAGGCCCAGACGTTGGACCGAAGGGTTCATTCAGGTGGGGCCTTCGTACCAATGGGCTCCAGATTGGCGCGGAGACGTCCGTAGTACTTGTCATGGTCAAGACACTGAACAACACGGAAAACACAACGGCTTCCATGAACACTCAGTTCGTGGCCTCGATCACCGATCGGGTGGTCCGCAAGGAGCCGAGAATCCAGCTCGAGTGGGACGACAAGTCGCAGTCCTACCGACTCGGAATCACGATCTGAGCAGACCCCCGAAAGTGGGAGAGGAACCACGATCAGAAAGTCGATCGGGAGTGGAATCAACAGACAAGGAGCGCATCTGAAGAAACCAGACTCAATAGCGAGTTCATCAAAGTCCTGACTGGCGAGGGGAGCGCGGCCCCTCGCCAGTCGACATTTTTGGGGCCATGAGTTCGGGCCGGCCGGGCCCGGCCGAAGACAGGACCGACCGACGACAGCCCGTCGCCGTCGGCCGAGCGACGCATGCCGACCAGAGTCGCCCCGCCGATACCTCCGGTCAGTCGTCGAGAGAGCGCCGGTAGACGTTGGTCTCCCGGGCCACGAACCCGATCCGCTGATAGAGCCGATTGGCTGCCTCTCGACTTGGCCGAGACGTCAGATCGACCGTCTTCGCACCGAGTGAGCGAGCAATGTCGAGTGCCCGCAGGTTGAGCTTCTCCCCGACTCCGTGGCCGCGGGCATCCCCGTCGACCACGACATCTTCGATCCACGCACGCACACCTGTGGGAATACGGAAGACCACCAGCGTCATGGATCCGACGATCCGTCCGTTCTCGTCACGGGCTAGCAGCAGATGGGATGCCTCGGACCGGGCGATGTCAGTGAGTTCTCCTGCCGATGGCGGAGCAGACGACGAGGAGAGTTGTGGGATGAGCCGCGCGAACGCCGCCACGACATCCTCGTCAACCTCTGTACATTCTGCGACCTCGATCATCGCCAGATCGTAGGGCTCGGAGCGTTGCCCCATGAGATCCGGCGCATCAGAGATCCGGCGCATCAGATCTAGCCCCAGAGCGTCGCCCCACGGCGCCAGGGCTACGAGATCCGCCGACGCTTATAGAGATGCGCCTTGGCCGCACCCCAGATCATCCCCGGTTCCGCCAAGCTCTGGTCCACATCGGCGAGCGAGGCCGGAGACAGGCCATAGATGTCATTCGGGAATGACCGGCGTTCGAATTCGTCCCGAACAACCTCGGTCACACCCAGCTCTGCCAGTAACGCTGTAGCGAAGGCGGTTCCGTCTCGGAGCAACACCAGCGGGGTTGTTCGCTGGTCGTCGATGTCCGCTGCGAGCAGGTCGCGGACTCTGGCGCCGACTTCAAGTTGGCATTGTTGTGCTGCTGCCTCGACGGCTGAGCGCTGCTCGTCAGTGAGGGAAATACCGGCTGCGGAACTCAGTCGTTCGATGTTCGAGATCGTCCAGGGCGCCAGCGTTGCTTCGATCCGGTTCGCCAGATCCTCGGACAGAACTCGAAACAGTTCCTCGTCCTGTTGTGATCCAGACCCCTCGGGCAGGTCACCCACCGGGTCTACCGGGAGCAGTCGTTGCGGGCACCTCGGTGAGACCGCCGCTTGCACCATCGGGCCCTGATCCGGGAATCAGGCCAGAATCCTCTCCCGGTTCGAGCACTGTCGACTCGGACGGCCCCAACTCCGGTGGTTGGGTCATATCGGTCGGTTCCCGCTTCGGTTGGGGGCCAATGGCCTGGGCCAGCACTCCGGGGAGTTCGGACCCGGAACACGCAAGCTCGATGAAACTTCCAACCACCTTGGCGCTCGGCGTGCAAGGCAACAGGTACGAGTCAACGATCGGGAACGCAGCATGAGTTGTCCCGTTGACAGCAACCAGATCCGGGCTGTCGATAGCCAGTTCGGTCCCGTCTACAGCGACAGCCGCAGGAGTGGTGGACTCACCTATGTAGAGAAGACCCGACCTAGCGGTGACCTTCACCCCGAGAAAGCCTTCGACAGTCGACGGATCGACAACCAGAAGCACCCGTCCCTCACCAAGAGATGTGACGCGCAGCGACCTCGACCCGAATGACAGCGAGACCTTCATGTCTTCGAGTTCGTAGTGGGCGCGTTCTACCGGGACGACGAGCAGTTGCGCCTGCGAGAGTTCGACCTGTGCCCGATCGAGCGTTCGGGTCAGCAACAGTCTGGTGATGCTCGGGGTCCACCACGACCGCCCGATGTCGACACTCACCTCACCTGCGACACCCTGCTCTCGGAGTTGACTAGCTGTGGTCCGCTCCAGAGCGAACCGTCCGACGACCTCGACCACAGTGATTGCCACTACAACAAATGCGATGCAGATGCCGATGGCCACTCGTACTCGCTTTGACGCGAGGAATGATGACCTCGGTTCGGCCGATTCCGTCCTGTGACCCCACCTCGACGACGACTGCTGCCCTGCCGACTTGGGCTCTGATGGCTGCTGCTCCGCCGAACGGCGCTCTACCGTCTGCAACTCTGCCGGAACCTGGTCCTGCGCGATGTCCGCGTGACCGGAAGGAGAGTCAACGGGAGCATCGATGGGCGCAACGATGGGGACTCCGGCGTCAGTCGGCTCAGCCGTGAGCACAGCCGCATCGACCTGCTCATCGCTGGTGACCTCGTCGGGGTCCCAGTACCAACCGGGTCTGTCAGACACCGAGCTCGCTCAGGACCGTCTCGGCCGACTCGATCATCCCGACATAGAACGGACCGAAGATTCCGAACTGCGCGGACGCCACGTCGTAACGCATCGTGTAGACGATCTCCTTGACGGTGTCGGGATGGTCCGCAAACAGCGTCACACCCCACTCGAACTCGTCGAGACCCGTCGACCCCGTGATCAACTGAACCACTCGGCCGGCGAACTTCCGCCCAGACCCACCGTGTTCGTACATGAGCTCCTTGCGACGATCGAAGTCGAGTTCATACCAATTGGCTCCGACATCACGGGCCTTGGACATCGGATAGAAGCAGAAGAACGGCTTGTCGGGGATCGGGAACTGGGGATACAGACGGGCCTGTCGCATGTTCTCGGGCACACCCTGCGCGTACTCCGACAGTTCGGTCAACGACACATACGACTGGGACAGCTCGAGCCCTGCCCGCTCGAGGCTGCTCTGCAGATGGCGGAGCTTCCACTGGTCATCGGCAACCGCAAGCACCGCAATGTCGGCCTTGTGACCCAGGATCACGGCGGTCACCACCTGGACGTCATCAGCTTCAGCGGTCTTGATGGCCGCCAACACAGCATCCCGGTCGACCGTCGCGCTCAGGTGGAAGAACAGGTGCAGGACACCTAGACCGATCGAGGGGACGGAGGGATGAGCCATGTGATGGAGTCTAACGAGGTCCTTCGATCGGACTTCTGGGAGATGACTCAGGATGCAGGGGCGCAGTAGCGGAACTCACTGGGCCGAGCGACTCAGCCCAACATTCGCCAGGCCCCGCTTAACCGCCGGGCCCCGCTCAACCTCCGGCTACCGCCGGGCCCCACTCAACCTCCGGCTACCGCCGGAATAATCGCAACAGTCTCGCCGTCGGGGACCGGGGTGTTGACACCGTCGAGGTACCGGACGTCGTCATCAGCCACGAAGACGTTGACGAAGCGAAGCAGATCGCCGTCAGCATCGAAGAGACGGTCCTTGAATCCGGGGTGCTGGGAGTCGAGCGCGGTCAGAACCTCGCCGACGGTAGTCCCCTCGACCTCGACCTGGGACGCTCCACCGGTCAGGGTGCGAAGTGTTGTGGGGATTCGGATACTGACGCTCATCTGACCCTCCGGTCATTCGTTTCGTTCCACGATGTCAGCCAACGATGGTAGTTATCAGAAGCCCCGTGGGCATTTCGCGCCGTCAACGAACTACCGTCGATAGCCGATGACGAAGAACGCACTGGACCTGTGCCGACCCGTTCGGACCTCAACACACCGGGACTATCCCCTTGCGAGGATCCTTGCCGCCAAGGGCACGACGACCGTTTCGGTCTGCCTGCCCGCGCGCAACGAGGAGTCAACCATCGGCGAGATCGTCACGATGCTGCGCCGAGAACTGCTCTCAACCGGCGCCATCGACGAACTAGTGGTCATGGACGACCAGTCCGACGACGCCACGGCGCGGATCGCCAAGGAGGCCGGCGCCAGGGTCGAGGACTCCGGCTCGGTGCTGCCAGAACACGGACTGTCACACGGCAAGGGATCGGCGCTGTGGAAGTCCCTCTATGTGACCGAAGGCGATCTGGTCATCTGGTGCGACAGCGACATCACCGAGTTCGGGTCGCGGTTGGTCCGGGGCATCCTCGGCGCACTGATCTGTGAGGACCATGTCGACTTCGCGAAGGGCTTCTACGAACGCCCCGAACGCGAACGCGAGGGCGGCGGACGGGTGACCGAACTCGTCGCCCGGCCACTCCTGTCACTCTTCCACCCACAACTCGCTCTGTTGGCCCAGCCACTCTCGGGCGAGTACGGCGGTCGCCGTGAGGTCCTCGAGACCCTTCCGTTCACCGGCGGATACGGCGTCGAGATCGGTCTACTCATCGACTATGTCACCCGCTTTGGCATCGACGGCCTGATCCAGGTCGACCTCGATGTCCGCCATCACCGGAACCGCACGCTGACAGACCTTGGCCCTCAGGCACTTGCCATCATGCAGGCGGTGTTGCGTCGAGAGGATCCGGGGCTTGTGAGCGACATGTCGATTCTCATGAAGCCGGACACCTCTCCTGTGGTCATGGCGGCTAATGATCACCCGCCCATGATCGACGTGCCCGGCTACCGGAACCGCCCCTGAACCGCACCGCTGCGCTTCAGTGGCTGCGTCTCTCCAGCACCAGTTGCACGGCTCGGCCGAGACATTCAGCCGTGTTGGTCATGGCCTCTTCCCTGCCGAATTCACCTACCAGCGACAGTGTTTCAACTCGTTCCTCTGCGCCGTCATAGGTCTCACCCACGATCGCTACGACTGACACGCCCAGATCTGCTGCCAGTTCAACCACCCCACCGACAACCTTGCCGTTGAAGGACTCGGCATCAAGGAATCCTTCCCCGGTGATCACCAGATCCGCAGCCTCGATCGCCTCGGCCAGTTCGACCTCATCGGAGACCAGGTCAAAACCAGAACAGAGTTCGGCCCCGATGCAGGCAAGACCTCCAGCGAGGCCACCACCTGCCCCACCGCCGACCAGGTCCGTGACCTGCACCCCGTAGTCGGATACGAACATCTGGGTCAGGCGAACGAGTCGCCCCTTGAGAAGTTCGACCTGTGGCGGGCTCGCGCCCTTCTGTGGAGCAAACCGTTCGGCCGCGTCGAGAAACCTGGTGGTGACGTCACAGCCCACCTGAAGCGTCACGCCCCGAAGCCGGTGCAGTGGCTCAAGCGCTCGAAGCGCACCGAGTCCACCGTCGGTCGATGCCGATCCACCGATCCCGACGATGATCCGGCGTGCTCCCGAGTCGATCGCCCGACTGATGAGTTCGCCCGTCCCAAAGGTCGAGGCCGCCATCGCGTCGTTTCCCTCCGCCCCATCGACGAGCGACAGCCCAGATGCCCGTGCCATCTCGATGACCGCTGTTCGCCTGGAGTAGCGCCACTCGGCCTCGACGTCATCGCCGAGCGGGCCGCTCACAGTCGTGGTCCGATTGGGACCACCGAACGCTTCGAGAAATCCCTCTCCCCCGTCCGAAAGACGTCGCGAATCGACCTGATGGCCAAGGTCGCGCAGAACGCTCGACATGGCTCCGATCACCCCGTCGGCGTCGAGGGTGCCGCGGAACTTGTCGGGCGCCAGAAGTATTCGCACGGGTAGACCCTATTTCCCACCGTAGGCTGACGGATCATGTCATACCCCGATCGCCCCATAGTCATCGTCTCCAACCGCGGGCCCGTGACCTTCACCGCCACACGTGAGGCGGACCGAACTGTCATCGGGGCCAAGCGCGGATCTGGTGGACTGGTCTCGGGCCTCGCTCCGCTGCTCGAGTCCGGCGACGCTCGTTGGGTTGCAGCCGCGCTTGGGGACGGGGACAGACTGTTCGCGTCGATCGGGAGCGCTGAGTCGCCATTCTCACCCGCGAGCACCGATGGCGACGGGAGGGGCCTGGTCATCGATCATTCCGATGCCCTCTCGGACCGGGTGGACCTGGTCACGATGACCCCGGAGGAACTCTCGGCCTACTACGACGTCGTCTCCAACGAGACGCTCTGGTTCATCCACCACGGGCTCTATGACCTTGTCCGGTCTCCAAGTTTCGGAGATGACTGGTGGGATGCGTGGGCGACCTATGAGGTGGTCAATGCCCGATTTGCGGGCATGGTCGCCGAGACCGCTCCCGAAGGTGCGGCGATTCTCGTTCAGGACTACCACCTGACACTCGTGGGCGAGTTCCTCCGAGACCAGAGACCGGACCTGTCGCTGGTTCACTTCCACCACACACCGTTCTCAGGACCCGACAATCTGCGGGTGCTCCCGGATCGTGCGCGCAACATGATGCTGCGGGCACTCGCCGGTCACGATGCAGTTGGTTTTCATACGCATCTTTGGGGACGCAACTTTCAACAGTCGCTCGACATCTTCGGCATGAACCGACCAGACCGCGCTCGCACGTTCTCCTCGACGCTGTCGAGTGACATCGACGCCATCCGACAGACCGCCGACTCTCCCGAGTGTTCGGACGAACTCGCCCGGCTCAACGAACGCTACGGCGACCAGAAGCTGGTGGTCCGCGTCGACAGGATGGAGTTATCGAAGAACATCGTCCGGGGCTTCGAGGCTTTCGACCTGATGCTCGAGACCCGACCGGACCTGCGGGGCAGGGTCTCGTTCCTGGCCTGCTGCTACCCGTCACGGGAGAACGTTGCCGCGTACCGTCGCTACAGGGACGAAGTCGTCTCGACCGCCCAGAGGGTGAACGAGCGGTGGGCGAACGCGAACTGGACTCCGATCGACCTCGAGACCGACGACAACTACCCACGCTCGGTGGCGGCACTTCAGCGATACGACGCCCTACTGGTCAATCCAATTCGCGACGGGCTCAACCTGGTCGCCAAGGAGGGCCCCGCCATCAACGAGCGATCGGGCCAACTCGTTCTCTCCACACAGGCCGGGGCCTGGACAGAGATGTCGGACGCAGCGTTTGGAGTTCATCCCTTCGACGTCTCGGCCACTGCTGCGGCTCTAGCCTCGGCGTTGGACCTGGACTTGGACTCTCGGGCCGAACGTGCTGATGTGCTTAGGTCGGCTGCGACAGCGAGAACGCCGGGAGACTGGCTTACCGACCAACTCAACGGGCTCTGATCACTGGGCTCGGCTCACTGGGCTCTGGGAAGCACCGCACCACGAGCCACTGGCGCCGATTCACTGTCCCTGAGCAGCCTCGATCAGTCGCTTCATGAACTCCACGACCGCTCCCGGTCCATTGAGCACCAGGTCCGCCCGTTCTACGAGTTGGGCCGTCACTTCCGACGACGACACGCACACCCGCGCAACAGGTCTACCGGCGGCGGCGAGTTCGTCAAGCGCCTCGAACGCCGGCAGATCGCCGATGTCGTCACCGATGTAGACGACCGGACCGCTCTGATCGGCGGCGAGCCTGCGGATCACGGTCCCCTTGTCCTCGTCGATCGGCGGATGAAGCTCGAAACTCATCCGCGCAGCGCGTCGACGAAGCCCACCCGAGTGCGCCGCTATCTCCGAGTACGCCTCCACGGCCTTCTCGAGTTCGGGATGTCCCCGATAGTGAAGCGTGATGGACAGACCCTTGCACTCGACGACCATGCCCTTGGGCCCCCGCAGTCGCGCCGCAGTGGCGACGTCATCCATCGTCTCTCGCCAGATGCCTGCGTTGGAATGGACCTGGGTCTGGCCATCCTTGAGGGACTCGAGGCCGTAGAGCCCGACAACGGTGACCTCTGCGGGAACGAACCTACTCAGGTAGGAGACCGGCCGGCCGGAGACGACTGCAAGCTCGCCACAGTGAGCCGAAAGCTCTCGAAGAACGGCAATCGCCCCATCACAGGGCACCGCAAGCGCGGGGTCCTCGACTATCGGAGACAGCGTGCCGTCGAAGTCCGTGGCGATGAGCGCGTTGGCGAGGTCAGCTGCGATCAGGCCTATGAGAGCCTGGGAGTCATTCGAGTATGGCACGGGTAACGCTCAACCGCCCGGGGCGGCGGTGGTCGTCGTGTTGGACGCATTGATCACCGGTTCGACGTCGGGACCCAGGACCACTACGACTGCAGTCCCCTCTGGAACGTCAGTCGCAGCCCGACCAAGTTGGGTCGTGGGCAGGGCCTTGACCTCACCGATACTGAGGACCTTGGCCACCGCCCGGGCGTCCTCCTCAAAGCCGGGGGCGAAGTACACCGATGACGTGGGGACCGCTGTTGCGGAGTTGCCGGAGGTGACGGCGGGGTAGCCCGCAACGCTCAGGAAGTTGGCTCCGAGACCCGCAAAGCCGTTCTTGCCCGCGCCGTTGAGTACAGCGATCTTGAGTTCGCTTGCCGGGACCGATGTCGCCGGTGTCGGGATGGTCGACGAGGTTGTGACGGTTGGGCCACTCTTATCGTTGTTGCCGATCGAGACGTTCTTGGAGTCGTTGTCGAACCCGATGCCACCACCCTTGACCAAAAGGATGGCACCGAGCGCAAAGGCCACCGCGACCAGCAGAAAGCCCATGTATGACGAGGGTGCGACATCGCCTCGACTGTTGCTCTGCTGCTGGACCGATTTATCTGGTCGGCGCGTCGAAGTCATGTACTGAACCCTACCGCGCTGCAACAGACGGGTTCAGTGACCGCTGTTACTCATAATGAGCTATTGACTAACTCAAGATGAGTATTATCATTCTTGGCATGGCCGTCGCCCTGCTTACCGATCACTACGAACTGACGATGATCGAGGCGGCGCTCCAAGATGGGACCGCTTCCAAACGGGCTGTGTTCGAGGCCTACTTCCGCAGTCCAGCCAACAGCCACGACGGGTTCGATGGCCTCACCGCCATACCCGAGTTCGGCCTCATGGCCGGCTCCGAGCGGATCATCGACGCCATCTCCAGGTTCGCGTTTACCCAACCCCAGATCGCCTACCTCGAAGGTCGTGGTTTCCTGAGCAGGCGAACGCTCGACTGGTTGGAGACCTACCGCTTCGGCGGTGACGTCATCATCAGCGTCGATGGCGACACCATCCACCCCGGCGTTCCAGTGCTCACGGTTAAGGGCGACTTTGCCGAGAGCATCATCTTGGAGACCCTCGTCCTGTCGATACTCAACTCCGAAGCGACGATCGCAACAAAGGCGATGCAGTTCCGACTCGCCGCCGGGGCGGACGCGACCCTCATAGAGATGGGCAGCCGCAGAACCCATGAGGAACATGCCGTGGACGCTGCACACGCCGCGATCATCGGGGGCTTCGACAGCACCAGCAACCTGGAGGCCGGGTTCCGCTACGACGTACCCACCGGCGGAACGGCCGCTCATGCGTGGACTCTCGCCCATGGAGGACCCGAAGGTGAGGCCGCAGCGTTCAGAGCGCAGATCGAGGCGCTGGGAGTGGGCACGACACTGCTCGTCGACACCTTCGACATACCGAGCGGCATCAGGCTCGCCGTGGAGGTCGCTCGGGAGTTCGGATCCGCTGGGCCCGGCGCCATCCGGATCGACAGCGGCGACCTCGGGGTCGAGGCACGCCGTGCGCGTGACCTGCTCGACTCACTTGGTGCCCAACAGACAAGGATCGTGGTCTCCGGTGACCTGGATATCGTCAAGGTTGCCCACCTGCACCACAGCGGTGCGCCCGTGGACGCTTATGGGGTCGGGACCCAACTCGTCGCCGCCCAGCCGCTCGGCTTCATCTACAAACTCGTCGAAATCGAGAATGCCCGCGGGCAGATGATTCCCGTGGCAAAGAACTCTGCCACTCCGGGCAAGGCGACAGTCGGTGGCGCCAAGACCGTTCTCATCGCCGAGGATGGCACAAAGGTCGTCGTCGGCGACGGCGTCGAGATCCGACCGACCCGAATCCGTAGTGGCCACGTTGTGACTGAGCCGAGTGTGGCTGAGCCGAGTGTGGTGGAGCCGAATGTGGTGGGGCGGTTCCGCCATTCCGAGAACGCCCCGGACCTTGTTGTGGCGAAATTCCAAGAAGGAGCATCAGATGACTGACCGAGCACGCGCACTGATTGTCGTGGACCTTCAGAACGACTTCTGCGAAGGAGGATCCCTCGCGGTGAGCGGTGGTGCCGACGTCGCCCAACGAGTCGCAGAGCTGATCCGCGAGCCCGGCTCTGACTATGACCTGATCGTCGCCACCCGGGATTGGCACAGCGATGCGACGACCGACCATTTCCCAAGCGATGGCGACGAGCCCGACTACCGCACCACGTGGCCATTCCACTGCATGGCCGGCACCCAGGGAGCCGAGTTCCACCCGAATTTCGCTCCGATGATGTCCGAGAGACCAGACATCATGGAGGTGCTCAAAGGCCAACTGAGTGCTGCCTACAGCGGATTCGAAGGAACCACTGCCGCTGCGCGTGCACTCTCTGATGTCCTCTCCGAGCACGGAGTGGTTGATGTCGACGTGGTGGGCCTGGCCACCGATCACTGCGTGCGCGCAACAGCGATGGACGCACTCGACTGGGCGCGAGGTCAGACGAACAGTGGAAGGGTTCGGGTGCTGGTCGACCTGACTGCACCTGTCGCCGCCCAGACCGGTGCTGCGGCCATCACCGAGATGCGTGACGCTGGCATCGAGGTCATCTGAGGGCTTGGCATGAGCCTCTCGCCGGACATGGACACAGATAATTCGCTTGCGAACGAGCCTTCGGTTGCACTGACGGTCGATCTGGTCATCCTGAGCGTCAGACACGGCGGACTGACTGTGCTGCTCGCCAAGGATGAAGCCCGTCACCCAGGCGGCGTTTGGGGCCTCCCAGGTGGATCCATCGGCGAGTCGGAGGACGTGGATGAGGCCGCAGACCGACTCCTCTTCGATGCGACCGGGCTCCAACACTCGACGTGGCATGTGGAACAACTGCGCACCTATGTACCCGCCGTATCCAGCGCGCCAGACGGTGGATCACGTTCCGCAACAATCGCATACATCTCATTCATGCCGGTCGGGGTGGATCCCCTGCCCGGGAGCATGGCCGAGGCGTTCCGATGGTGGGCTGTCGATGACCTGTGGGATGACGGTCCTTCGTTGGCGCTATCGCAGTCCCAGATCATCCTCGACGGCGTGGACAGGTGTCGGTCGAAGCTTGAGTACACAACCGTCGCGGCGTCGTTCCTGGAGGAACCTTTCACCCTTGGGGAATTACGACGCGTCTACGAGAGTGTCTGGGGGGTCAAGCTCCACCATTCCAACTTCGCTCGGAAACTGACCTCATCGCCCGGCTACCTGATCGCCGAGTTCGACGGGTCACCCGGACGCGCCTCGCTGTATCGGCGCGGCGACGCGTCCTACGTCATGCCACCGATTCTCAGACCGACGGCGGAGCCCACCTGACGCCAGACGTCGGACCCGAGACAGGACGCGACCTGAGGCCGGACCTCGGCGTGCGACAGTCCGGCCCCGCGCAAAGAGCGACTCCCTGGCCTACGCTCGGAAGCCGGACAGTGACACCAGAGTCACGACTCCACCAATCACGGGCCGCCACCACATTCTGTGACGGCAAGAATCATCCAAGGGGGATCTAGTGAAGTTCGGAATCATGTTCGCGAACACGATGTCGTTTGCCATGCGCGAGGGGCTAGAGGAACTCGCCAAAGGCGCAGAGGCAGCGGGCTTCGAGTCGCTGTGGACGGTCGAACACGTCGTCTTCCCCGACGGATACGAGAGCGCGTACCCATATGACAAGAGCGGCAAGATGGCCATGGACGCCTCCACACCTCTACCCGATCCACTCATCTGGCTGACCTGGGTCGCGGCGGTCACGACCAGAATCCACCTGGGCACCGGGATTCTCATCCTCCCCCAGCGAAACCCGGTGATCCTCGCGAAGGAACTTGCGACCATCGATGTCCTCTCCGGCGGGCGCTTGGAACTCGGAGTCGGTGTCGGATGGCTGGAGGAGGAGTTCCGGGCGCTCGGCGTTCCCTTCGATGCGAGGGGCGCTCGAACCGATGAGAGCATCGAAGTCATGCGAGCGCTCTGGGACTCGAACCACGCGTCGTTCGACGGCAGGTTCAACTCCTTCGAAGGGATAAGCGTCAATCCGAAACCCACCAACGGACGGGTACCGATCCACGTTGGGGGCCATTCCCGGCGTGCTGCCGAACGTGCAGGGAGACTCGGGGACGGCTTCTTCCCCGGCAAGGGAAACCTGTCAGAACTCATCGACATCGCCCGACAGAGCGCCGCCGACGCGGGCCGTGACCCGGAGAGCCTGGTCATCACGTCGGGCAGCGCCGGCGTGCTTGGCGATGACCCCATCGGAGCGGTCGAGGAACTCGCCGCTCAGGGTGTGAGCCGAGTGGTGATTCCGTCGTTCATGTTCCTCAACGACACAACAGAGACCCTGCGAGAGTTCGGGGAACGGGTCATCGCGACAACAGCCGGCATCTAGGCCACCGCGGGTCTGAGCGGTGGCAGGGGTTGAGTCATCACGGATCTGAGGCGTCAGAGGGTCTGAGTCATCGCAGTCCGAGACTCCCCCGCGTCCGCCCGCGCGCTCAGCTGACTGCTGGGCCTACGTCACTCCTCGAACAGGTCAGTGCTCAAGTAACGCTCACCCGTATCTGGGAGGATCACGACGATCAGCTTGTCCCTGAACTCGGGCCTAGCCCCGAGCCGCTCGCCCGCAACGAGCGCGGCGCCACTTGAGATACCTGCGAGAATCCCCTCGCTCCGAGCGAGTCTCCGGGACGCATCGGCCGCGTCGACCGCGTCGACAGTCATCACCTCGTCGTAAATCGAGGTATTGAGGATCGCTGGCACGAACCCCGCCCCCAGACCTTGGATCGGATGCGGCGAAGGCGCTCCGCCTGAGAGGACCGGCGACTTAGCAGGCTCGACAGCTACGACGTGGACGCGTGGAATCCGCTCCTTGATGACCTCAGCGACACCCGTGATGGTGCCACCGGTTCCGACGCCCGAGACGATGGCGGCCACCAGACCATCGGTGTCGGTCCAGATCTCCTCCGCGGTGGACTTGCGGTGAGCATCGACATTCGCCTCGTTCTCGAACTGTTGAGGCATGAACCAGCCGTTCTCTGCGCTGAGTTCCCGGGCCCGCTCGATGGCACCATTCATGCCCTTCTCGGGCTCGGTCAGTTCCAGTCTGGCTCCGTACGCGGCAAGCAGCTTCCGCCGTTCAACACTCATCGAGGACGGCATCGTGAACACAGCGTCGTAACCCTTGGCCGCTGCGACCATCGCCAACCCGATCCCTGTGTTACCACTGGTCGGCTCAACGATCGTGCCATCTGGCTTCAACGCTCCGGACCGCTCGGCGGCCTCGATCATCGAGAGCGCGATCCGATCCTTGACGCTACCTCCGGGATTGGCGCTCTCGAGCTTGGCGATCAGGCGTGCGTGGAGGTCGGCGCCGAATCGGTTGAGTTCTACAAGGGGAGTTCGGCCTATGAGGCCGGATACGTTTTCGTGGATTCGCATATCTGAGCCCTCACCTTCAGATCGCTATAGACGCTAGTGGTCAAAACTTCGGAGTTCGCCCCATTTCAAGTTTTCTGACACCCTCTCTATCAGAATCACCCTTCTCGGAGACAGCGCCTATCTGGGACGATTTCTCACGGATAGCAGCCTTCTCAGAGTCCGCCCATCTCGTGATCCTCCAACCAGGCGGGTTGAACGAATCCGTCGTCCACTGGTGTCTGTTCTGACGACCCCCGTTCTCCCAAGCGTCGGCCCTTGGGGGAGACAATGATCGAGTTCGGCGGCACGTCGTCGATCACCACGGCGTAGGGACCGATCCGTGAATTCTCACCGATCGTCACCGGGCCGAGCACGGCAGCGCCGACACCGAGAGTGACATTCGCACCAATGGTGGGATGACGCTTCGAACCCTTGCGGTCAGCCCACCATCCATGCCCGCCCAAGGTGACGCCGTGGTACATCATGACATCGTCGCCGATCTCGGCGGTCTCGCCGATCACCACCCCCGCTCCATGATCGATGAATACCCTGCTGCCGATTCTTGCTCCCGGATGGATCTCGATGCCGGTCAGCGCGCGGGTAACCTGTGAGATGAGTCGGGGTAGAAACGGAAGGCCGGCACGCCAGAGGCGGCTTGTGAGCCTGTGTGACCAGAGCGCCCACAGCCCGGGGTAGAGAACGACCTCAGCGACATGCGATCCGCGAAGCGCGGGGTCCTTGCGATACGCAGCCCGGACACTGCCGGGCAGGAGCCGGTCAAGGAGCTCGTTAGCTCGCCTCACGGCCTTCGCTCGCGTTCCGGTCTTCGCACGATCGCTTTCACTTCGGTCGCCATCACCTTGGTCGCCATCACCTCGGTCGCCATCACCTCGGTCATGTTCGCCTCTGTCATGGGAACGCAGCCTGTTCCATGGTCAGTGTCTATCAGCGGGGCTTTTGAACCTCAACGCGGGTGCCCATGCAGTCCGCCGCCACCAGCCGCCGCATCGCCCAGCCCGCGCCACTTGACCAATCCGCTAGTTGACCCATCCGCCGCCGCCAGCCCGCGCCACTTGACCCATCCGCTAGTTGGTTGCTTTTGTCGCGACCCCTCCGCGATAACAACAACCAACTAGCCGGAAGAAGGGCGAGAGTTCGAGAGGTTCGCCCGATCCCGCGGACCGATCGAACCCCCGCGGACCGATCGGCCCAGAGGTTTGCGCTTTCTAGCCCCTTGAGACCTTGACCGTGACCGTCCCGCCGTCAGCGTCGGGCTCAACGGTCAGTCGACCCGCCTGAGGAGCAGACGTGATGGTTCCTCCTGTGACGCTCGCGGTGTATCCGTTGGGGTAGGCCCTCGATGGAATCACGATCGATGTTGGTGCGGTTATCGTCAGGTCCGCGGTGTAGCTGTATGAGAACTCGCCACTGGCGGGGTCGTAGCGAAGCTGCCCGGGAGTTCCGGCGGTGGCCTGTGGGTACGCACGAATGATCTGTGACTCCACGACGTCTGGCATGGACGAGTCGAACGGACTCGTTGCGTGGGGTGCGTGGTAGTACATCCACGATACGAATCCGGCGTCGACGCGGGGACCGACCAGTGTCACGTCTAGTGGGTCATTGGATGCACCGAACTCGTTGAGCATGCGAGGAACCGCAGGGCCGGTCCCGGCACCGAGCCGCGCGGCCTGGTTGAGAGCGGCGGCCATACCGTTGTCCATGCGGTTGGCGCACATCGATGCGATCAGAGCATCCGACTGGACGGGCTTACCGCCGTCGGTGTCCTTGCAGTACAGGTGCCATGCCAGACCGATCTGGGCACCGTTGGAAGTCGGAGTCGCCTCGGGCATCGGCATCTCTGGACCACTCGCATAGGCGGTCGGAGCGAAGGGTTCGATCCATACGGCCATCTCAGGCGCAGCTACCCGGATCGGCGCGATCATTTCGGCGTAGCGGTCAGAGAGAAGCCTGTCCCGATCTGCACAACCTTCTGCAATACACCTGATGATGGAATCACCTGCAACGGGTTCATTGAGGAGTTCCAGTCCGATCACGTTCGGACGATCAGCGGCAGCAGACGCAAGGGCCGCTGCGGCGTCACCTAGAACCGAGGCGACACTTCGCCCGTCAATGATGGGTTCCCCTTCGAGGAATGAGTTCCACTGTCGCACCGACTTGTCACTCATGTATCGGCCCGCCCAACCAACGAAGCTAACGAGCGGGGGGATCTCGTCGGAAAGGTCTACCGCATCAGACGGAGTGGCCCAGTCCGGCATCAGATGGAAGACATCCTGATGCATGTCGAGTTGGACCCACATTCCCTCAGCGGAGAGCTTGTCGATGACCTCAACCACTCGGTCGAGATAGTCCTGATCGACGAAACCGGGGTCTGGCATGAGCGCCGCGTAGCTGACACCCAGGCGGATTCCGTTGAACCCGCCGTTGCGGAGGTACTCAAGGTCTAAGTCACTCAGCCAGCCGTTGTCACCGTTGGGGTAGAAAGGAGCTTCCTTGCGGACCGAGTTCATTCCGTGGATGAGCACGACGCGTCCCGTTGCGTCAACAAGATCTGCTCCCCTCATTCGTAGCGGGCCGACTGTGTCAGGGGCCGCTGGCTGAACGACCGACTCTTCGACCGTCGGGAATGTCACCAACTCCGGTGGAGATGCGCACGACGCAACGAATGAGACCATCGCCAGAGTCGCCAGTGAGAATGAGACGATTCGCGAAGCCCTGCCCCCGCGCGCAACTGCTGCCATCCCTGAACCCTATTCATGTGCATAGGGACGGGCTAGTGGCAAATGTCCCAGTCATCTCCCGTGCTCAGCAACATCAATGTCTGCGCTCAGCGCCAAACGGGAACCTACTCGCACACGGTTCCGTCTTTGTCGCCGTCCCGATACCAGCCGTACTCCGGATTCACACCCTGGATGTACGGCCCGAAGCCGTTGGCCTTGGCCTCCTTGCATGTGCCGAATCGAGGATCTGTCCCACCTCCGGCTGCCGGGGCAGCAGGTGTCGGACTGGCGAGTGGGGCCGGAGCTGGGCCAGGCGCTGCTGTCGTGGCCGGTGCCTGGGCACAGAAATTCGTACTCGGACTCGCTGCATCGGCCGCGATGTAGTCGTCCTGCCGTGCGTGGCGCCCATAACCATCACGAGAGTCATACCTCGCAATTGCCCGGCCTGAGCGAATCATCTCCAGATTGAGATCAACGCCTTCCACTTCGACATATCGCAGCAACCGCCCGTATTTGTCGGCGTCATCTCGCGCACCCGGAACCAGCACGACGTTGC
>CAUJEC010000054.1 GCA_963169245.1 Actinomycetota bacterium | reverse complement strand
TCGGGCTCGGGCAAGTCCACCCTCCTACGGTGTGTGAACCTGCTGGAGGAGCCAACCGGCGGACAGGTTCTGATCGACGGGATCGACATCACCGATCGGGACTGCGACATCGATGAGATCCGCACTCGCATCGGCATGGTTTTCCAGCAGTTCAACCTGTTTCCACACCTTGACGTGGAGGGCAATCTCACCATCGCCCAGCGACGGGTGCTCAAGCGGTCAAAGGCCGATTCGACAGTCAAGGCCCACGCCGTGCTCGACCGGGTCGGGCTCGGTGACAAGTTCCACTCCTACCCGCGGGAGCTCTCCGGGGGTCAACAACAGCGCGTCGCCATCGCCCGTGCACTCGCGTCCGATCCGGAGATGATGCTCTTCGACGAACCGACCTCAGCTCTCGATCCGGAGTTGGTCGGCGAGGTTCTCGATGTGATGCGTGGACTGGCCGAGGCTGGCATGACGATGCTCGTCGTGACCCACGAAATGGGTTTTGCCCGTCGGGTTGCAGACCGAGTCGTGTTCATGGACGGTGGTGTGATCGTTGAGCAGGGTGATCCCGATCAGGTGATCGGAGACCCTCAACACGAGCGAACCAAGCGGTTCCTCGAGCAGGTCTTCGAGCGTTGAGGCATCGGCCCGAGTCGTCCCCATGTGATGGGTGAACGCCGTTTCAGTATGGGGCCACACCCCCATAAACTCGCCTGATGGGCGATCTCCCGACGCCTCGGACCAATGGCGACACAGCCGTTTCCGCTTCTGTCCCTGCAGCGGCGCCACGCGTGCCGCACCGGCACCCCTCCTCGGCCGACCCGGCAGTGGCGCTCGCCAAGTCCCGTGTACGCCTGCGCGGCGTCATGGCCTATCAGGCGACGGCCAATGCCATCGGCGTCGCGGCAGTGGCCGGCTACTTCGGATTCCTCTATCCGACCGACTCGGAGATCGGCCTCAACAGAAGCGGTGTGAATCTGGTGGCCTTCGGGCTCTATGTGCTTGCCATGGTGCTACTTGGGATACCGCTCCACGTCGTTCTCATCAAGCGAGCGGCCGGCTGGGTGTGGGAGGGTAGGCGCCCAACGGACACCGAGCGGAGGCGACTGTTCAATCTGCCGCTCGCTCAGACGAGCGGAGCGCTCATCTCGTGGCTGGGCGCCTCGATCCTCTTCGGCGTGGTCAACTATCGGGCCGATCGAATAGCGATCGCCATATTCTTCGCCGGGGTCGTCACCTGCACCCTGCTCTATCTGTTGTTGGAGGGTCATTTCCGTCCGGTGTTCGCGCTCGCTCTACGCGACGCTGATCTTCCGGCAGATCGCCGCGATGTACTTCCCCGGCTCATGCTCGCATGGATGCTCGGCAGCGGCGTTCCCCTCGCCGCGATCGGGCTCTCCCCACTGTTGAGCAAGGTCCCGATGGATGCTCGACGGCTCGGATGGCTCGCCGCTGCATGCATCTTCGGCGGCGGACTGGTCATGGGTGTGGCGGCCCGATCCGTCGCCAGGCCGCTCAACAGAATTCGCGAGGCGCTCAAGGAGATCGAACAGGGCAACCCCGACACGTGGGTTCCCATCGACGACCTGGGCGAACTGGGGCGGCTGGCCGAAGGGGTCAACGACCTAGCTGCGGGTATCCGAGAGCGCGAGGAACTGCGGGACGTCTTTCGACGCCAGGTGGGTCAGGCAGGATTTGCCGATATGGACATCGACATGTCGAGCGCCATCCGACCGTCGGCTCGACGAGAGGTGACAGTCCTGTTCGTGGACCTCCGTGGCTATACGCGCTTCGCCGAGATGAACCCTCCGGAGTCTGTCGTGGCGATGCTCAACCGGTTCTTCGCAATCGTGGTCTCGGTTGTGACCCGAGAGGGTGGATGGATCAACAAGTTCGAGGGTGATGCGGCACTGTGTCTTTTCGGTGCGCCCCAGGATCAACCTGACCATGCCGATCGGGCCATGCGCGCCGCAGCCGCTCTTCCGGGCGAACTTGCTCGCGCTCACGGAGTACCGGGAGCAGGTATCGGCGTTGCCACGGGTCAGGTGATCTCTGGGTTCATTGGCACTCCCGAACGCTTCGAGTACACGGTGATCGGCGATGTAGTCAATCTGGCTTCCCGACTCTGCGATGAGGCCAAGGAGACCGACAAGGGTGTGCTGGCCGCAGCGGAGAGCTATCACGCCGCCGTGCACCGTGACGACTGGCGACCTGCCGGGCGAATCGCCATTCGTGGTCGACAGGCACGGGCTGTGGTCTACACGGTTGCCGATCCTCACGGACGCCGGTCACGACGCAAGGGCACACCACGAGTTTCGAGGGCTGACTGAAGAGCCCCGAACGCGTGGAACCCCAGATATTCCCGCCACAGTTCACAGAGTGCGCTAACGAAGTCGGATCCGTGCGGACCGCTCGGGTCCTTGCCGCTGCCACCGCCGCTGGCCATATGGGCGAGTTCGTGAAGAACGGTGACCAGATTCCACGATCCGTCACGAATCCACAGGCATGCGGCGTCCTTGGCAGTGTCGACAGCAGCCGCGGAGAACGTGGCCCCGCGCGATCTGCGCTTGACCGTCACCTCGATCGGGGCATCGGGGAACACCTCGCTCCACCACTGTGACGTGACGATGTCATCCACAAGTCGTTCGACCTGGACGAATCGGGTGAACCGACGTCCGCCATCAGGAAGCACCTCATCCTCCGCGCGGTAGACATCGTCGCGGAATGGATCGTCAAATGGCGACATCACCGCTCAATTCTCACCGATTCAGCGCGCCTCTGGCTCCGAGCGTGCCCCTCGTCAGCGACGCCGAGGCTCCCGCTGCTCGACCGGCGCTGCGACCCGAAGCCGAGCTTCCACTCGATGCCCACGACGAGCGAACCCTTGGAAATCTACGCCTGTAGTCGGCATCGACCTCCCGCTCACGTGACGCAAGCACCAGCGCGACCGAGGTGCCATCAGGGCCATGTGGAGCCCCGACTCCCCCGGCGCCGTTCCCGGCCCCATCCGTTGACCCGTGAATCGGAGCGTGCTCGGCGACCGCTGCCCGTCGATCCTCCTTCAGTCGTGACGACACGATCTCGGAGAACCCAACGATGTAGCTTCGCCGCCACGAGGCTGACTCCGACGGGCTGAGACCAGCCGGACACTGCTTGAGCATGGTGGAGGTCAGTTGCACGAGCAAGCTGGTCACGAGCGTCTCGACCCACCTGAGATCGGTTGGGAAGCCGATTATCGAGATGATCTCGGACTTCGCGCCGCGCCCGCCGCTGAGTCTGATGGAGCGGCAGCCGTGCGCTCCGGCTACGCCGGACACCAGGATCGCCTTCTGCGGCAGATAGGGCGCGTGAACGCGCATCTGCAGTTCGTCGGGCTGCTCACGACGAGCGGACTGGCTGTCATTCCACAGAACCGCCTCATCGATCGCCCACCTGGCGATCAGTTCCGAGGCCTTGTTGAAGAATGCCTCGGCCTCGTGTTCGAACTCTGTGGCCTCGGCCTTGGCCATGAGACCTCGAACCGTGGCCAGGCGCCGGTCGCCATTGGGTCCATTGCCGTTTGCGGCCCCGTCGAATGAGCCGTTCTCAGATGTGGTTGTCACGTCATGATTCTTCCCGCTCGGACCGTAGCTGGCAGCGGGTTGCGCTCCCCCATCGACACCCCTGGCAGACAGGGCCCACCATGGTATTGGGCTAACCGGTGGTACTGGACCGTCCGGTCATGTCCTGGTCGTCACCTTCGGCACGACTGTCGTTCCGGCAATCCGATCGTGGAGTCCCCGGTGCTCCGGATCCGTGGCAATACTCACCATGAGCACCAGCATCCAGATCATGCCGACGATGAACGCGATGTCCCCCACGGTTCCCCTCGCGTACATGGGAAGGAACGGCACCACGATCACGAAGGTCCTGATAATGGCTCGACTGAGCCCCGGGTTGGAATCCCCGCTGCGCACTCGTAGTCCAGTGAGGAACTTGCCCGGAGTGACTCCGAGTTCGGCGGTCAGGACCGTCTCACCGAGCACCGGGACCAGTGTGAGACCGACCATCAGCATCTCGGGAGGAGACGAATAGAGGAACATCGCGATGAAGAATCCGATCACTACGACGAGCCACCAGATGACTATCGAGAGGAACTCTGCGAAGACCCTGGGAAGCAGACCGACCTTCGTCGAACACGCCTGCGCTGCAGGATGCATCATGAGCGCATGGGACTGTTCCCACGACGCTGCCGCGAGCTGCGATGGATGCAGCGAGAATCGCTTCTGACGGGCAGCCTCCAAGTCACTCTCCAGGTCAGTATCGCTCTCGCCGTCGAGGTCATCGTCCCAGTAGTCATCGCAGTCGTCGCAGTCCTCGCAAGCTGGGTCATCGCAGAACTCGCCGTCCTCGTCGATCCTGCGCGGATATCCCCCTTTCAGTTGGATAGCCCCACAACTCCAACACGAGTCGCGCCGCGGCGGCTGGGGCGCCTGACAACGCCAACAAAGGAATCCCTCCTCAGAACCCAACTTGCGCTTCCATTTGCGGAACTCCCACTCCAATTGACCTGTCGACGCTCAATCCGAGCGAGCGGCAACAGGTTTGCCGTTCAACGCCAGAGGTCATGTGCTGGACCAAACCCTGGCAGAACATGATTCTGCCCCCGATCAGAACCCTGTTGGGCGCGGGGGAATCTCCTCGAAGTCGGGGTCCCGCTTCTCTCCCTTCGCGGTGAACTCCTCGAGCATGTCTGCGGGCTGGAACATACCGGTCTGCCAACCGGCAATGTGACGGAGACCGTCCGCGACGCTGTGGTCCCGGCCGTAGTTGATCATCTCCTTCGTTCCCCAGATCGCCAGCGGAGACCGCTTGGCGATTCGTCCGGCGATGTCGAGCACTCCGCTCACCAGAGAGTCGTGGTCCGAAAAGACCTGGTTCACAAGGCCGATCTCGAGTGCTCGCTGCGCTGGCAGACGATCTCCGGTATAGGCCATCTCTCTGGCGACACCCTCGGGTATGAGTTTGGGTAGTCGCTGCAGGGTTCCGACATCGGCTGTCATCCCGATGTTGATCTCCTGGATGCAGAAGAACGCTTCCTTGCTGCAATAACGCATGTCCGCAGCGGTGACCATGTCGATCCCACCACCGATGCAGCCACCCTGGATGGCAGCGAGCACCGGCATTCGGGCGTTCTCGAAACAGCTGAAGGAGTCCTGCAGTTTCTGGACGAGCATCCAAAGCGCTGAGCGCTGCCGACCCATCTCGGTGGCCCCACCACCAGTAGCCACGGAACCACCGGTGAAGACCGACAGGTCCATGCCAGAAGTGAAGTGCTTGCCCGTGGATGAGACCACGATCGCCCTTGCGGTTGCCTGGGCATCTATCTCATCGACGATCCTCGGCAGGTCGTTCCAAAACGATGGGATCATCGAGTTGTAGACGTCTGGCCGCTTGAGCTGGATGTGGGCGACCTTGTCCGAGATTGTTACGTCGAAGCACTCATACATGGCCTGCAAGGTACCTGAAACCAGCCGCGCCGGATGGTCAGACTGCTCTGACGCCATCGGGTCTCCCGACTCTGATCCCCAACCTCGGGGCCCTGGTCCCGAAGCTCAACCCAGGCCACCGACGTCAGCCGATGGGAGCGTTCAGATCCCCGCCCGCGTTCAGGTAGCTGACCGCCACTGCGACGTGCAGCGCCGTTCCGGTGGCCATTGATCCCTCATGGAGCATCATCCGGTTCGAGTGACAACTCGGAGCGTCGAACGGGTTCGGGTTCTCTGGAGGACAGGCCCCGAGGAAGAACATCGCTCCCGGCACCTTCTGCAGGACATAGGAGAAGTCCTCTGCGCCCATGAGTGGTGATGTCATCTCGTAGGTGTGTCCCAGACCGAATGTTGTATCGGCAACTGATGCCGCCCAGCGGGCGAACTCGGGGTTGTTGACGGTGACCGGGTACCCCTGGTGAATGACAACCTCGGCACTCAGGCCATGGGCTGCCACCACCCCATCGACGGTTCGACGCATATTCTCCCACACTGCATGTCGGGTGCGTTCCGAGACGGCTCTGATGGTGCCACCGAGTTTCACATGCTCTGGGATCACGTTGTTCACCGTTCCACCCTGGAGCATGGTGACGGTGACAATGGCTGGATCGAAGACGTCGATCTGGCGGGTTACCATCGCCTGTAGCGCCAGAACTATCTCGGCTGCAGCGGGCGTGGGGTCAGCCGCCCAGTGCGGTGTCGATGCGTGACCGCCGCGACCGGTGACGATGATCTCGAACTCATCTGCTGACGCGAGAGCCGGACCCTGCTTCCATCCGAAGATCCCGTCGGGCACGTTGGGGGCCACATGCAACGCGAAGGCGGCATCCACACCGTCGAGTGCATCCTGTTCGACCATGATCGCCGCCCCTCCAGAACCCTCCTCGCCAGGTTGGAACATGAACCTGATGCGGCCACTCAGCGTCTCTCGGAGTCCGGCAAGCACATGGGCGGCACCGGCGAGCATCGCGGTATGGGCATCGTGCCCACAGGCGTGCATCCGGTTCTCCACCTCGGATGCGAACTCGAGGCCGGTGTCCTCCGGCATGGGCAGCGCATCCATGTCACCGCGCAGAAGGATTGTCGGTCCGGGTCTACCCGTATCGAGATCCGCGATCACCGAGGAAAGACCCTTACCCACCTCGATTCGCAGCCCAAGGTTCTCAATCGTCTCCAGTACCTGAGACTGGGTATAGGGCAGGTCCAGGCCCAACTCAGGGTGACGATGGAGCCTCCTTCGCAGATCCACCATTGTCGGTAGAACTTCCTGGGCTGCACCAATTACTGCTTCTCCGAGCATGTTTCCCCCTGTCGGGCGCTCCTGCGCCACATTGTCTGTGGTCGATTACACGGGCTGTGGTCGATTACACGGGACCGGTTACACGGTAGGCCAGCATGGCCTCTCAGACGATCTCGCCACGCTCAGACTATGAACGGTCAGACCGTGAGCGCTCAGGCCATGAGCGAGAGGACGAGGCCGATCTGACCGAGATGGTAGGTAACCATCACAAGAAGGTGACGCAGCGGCAGAGGCTTGACGAACTTGTCCCAACCGATACATCCATCGGATGCGAAGAACAGCAGCGCTCCGCCCGCTGCCCAAGGGCTGCCGGTTCCGAACGCGACGATCACCATGAACGCGATGACGGTCATGTACACCGACACGGCGACCCCCATCCGCGGGTCCTCGAGTCGAGCACCCGCGACGATCCGCGGAGCGATGAGGGTGATCGACACTCCTACGACGATGATGCCCAGTACCAGCCCGACAACAAGCACGCCTACCAACGCGAGGCCGACGATGTAGGCGATATGGGCCAACAGGAAGGCGACGAGCCCCTGGAGGAACCATCGGCTGCCCAACATGAGGCAGATGTCGCCAATCATCGATAACAACAGGCCCAGAACCATGACCATCCGGATCGTGTGGCCATTTGATGCGCCCGGCACGGGATCCGCGATCGACAGCGCCGCCGCGCCGAGAGCGACCATCGTGGCAGGTTTGAAGAAGTACTCGATGGGCTTGTGGCCAGTGTGAGCGGCCCACCAGTTGACCGCCGCCAGAACCAGAGTCAGACCAAGAAGCACGTAGAACACCGCAGAGTTTCTAACCGCTGGTCAATCGAAAAGCGAGATGACCCCGTCCCAGTCGAGTGACTGTTCCAAGCGCATCCGGGCCTGCATCACATGCCGTGGACGGTTGACCCCAAGTACTGCCGAGCAACGTTCTCCACGCCGGAAGAGGACAGCGAAACGGCCTTCCTCGATCGACCCCTCGACCACAACCATCTCATCTGAGGCATCGGGAATACCCGCCATCTGAATCTTCCTGTCGTACTGATCGGACCAGAACCACGGCACCGAATCGAATGCTCCGACCTCGCCAGAACCAGCGAAACCCATCTCACTCAGGAGCACAACCGCAGCGTGTTCACCCTGTCCGATGGCATGTTCCCACTGCTCCACGCGCATTCGACGGTCATATCTCGGGTTGTGCCAACTTGCGACGTCCCCAGCCGCAACGACCCGTGGCGATGCAACACACCGAGCGTCACAGGTCACGCCGTTGGCGATATCCAGCCCAGAGCCCTCGAGCCATTCGACATTCGGCTGAACTCCTATGCCGACGACCACGATCGTCGCCTCGATCATCGACCCATCAGCCATCGCCACGCCACGAACGTGACCATCTGGTCCAGCGACTATGTCCGCTACACCGACTCCGAGACGGACATCCACACCGGATTCGCGATGTAGTCCAGCTATGTATTGCCCGATCGGAGCAGGTAGGACCCGCACGAGTGGCGTGGCGGCGGCCTCTATCATCGTCACCTCGTGACCGAGTGACCGACAGGTTGCTGCGACCTCGGCCCCGATGAACCCTGCCCCGACAACAGCCACTGGACCGCTACTGGACTCCAAGTCGGATCGTAGGGCCGTCGTATGAGCCAGGTCGCGAAGGACATGGACCCCTTGCAGTCGAGATGCGGAATCCGAGATGTGTCGAGGCCGCGATCCCGTGGCGATCACGACACCTTCGGGTTCGAGCACCGAACCGTCCTCGAGGGTGACCCGTAGCGGATCCAGTTCCAGACGCGACGCTGCGGAACCGAGTCGAAGGTCGAGTCCCCAGTTGTCGAGCTTCCCGTGCGAATGCGAGACGGCCCTCTCAAGCGCCCATTCACCGGAGAGAATCTGTTTAGACAGCGGCGGGCGGTCGACCGGCAGAGTGGTGGATCGATCCACCACCACGATCTCGGATTCGTACCCGGACTTGCGGAGGGTCTCAGCGGCACTGAGACCGGCCAGCGATGCGCCGGCGACGAGCACCGACACTTGATGCTCAGTCCTCGACGGTTATCGCCTGCTTGGGGCACCGACGAGCGGCTTCCTCACAGCGCTCACGAAGCTCTTCGGGCGGGTTCTCCTGCAGGATGTAGAGCAGGTCGTCATCGCGCACCTCGAAGACCTCTGGGGCGATTCCCATACAGATGGCATTGCTCTCGCACAGGTCGTAGTCAACGATGATCTTCATGTGGATCCCCCTCTGATGGGACAACGTTTGATTCGGGTGATTCTGCTCCGTAGCGCATCATCATGCCCCATCCGCGGCGCCTCGACACGGACATTCCAGATATATCACCTGCGACAAGTCACCCTCAGGGGCAGCTCTGAGACAGGAGTCACGGCAGTCGGAGAGAGACAGGGGGCTCCGGAGCTGCGCCTCCAGTGCGCCCCGCCGGCGCCTCATCGGATCAACACGGCGCTACGGTCTTCTCGTGACCAACTCCAGCCTTCTCGACCAGACCCAACTCGAAAAGCTCAGGGCGAAGATCAACGACGAGATCGATTCCGGAAGAATGCCCGCCGCGCAGTTCTCGTTCGCGTACGAGAATGAGGTGATCCTCACCGAGAGCTTCGGTGACGCCGGAGACGACACGCTCTTCAACATCTTCTCCGCAACAAAGGCTCTGATTGCCGGAGTCGTCTGGCAACTTATCGACGAGGGCAAACTGTCAAGAACCACTCTCGTTCGCGACATCCTGCCCGAGTTCGGGACCCGGGGAACCACCTCGGAATGGATGGGCACCATCACCCTCGAGAATCTCCTGACCCACACCTCTGGTTTTCCCACGGCGCCTCTCGGCCCACCCAAATGGGATACCAGGGCGTCACGACTGGAGGTCATGTCACGATGGCGATGCACCTGGGAACCCGGCACCCGATTCGAATACCACCCGACAGCGGCCCACTGGGTGGTCGGCGAGATGATCGCCGAGATCGAGGGCCGGGACCATCGCGACGTCGTGAACGACCGGATCCTCGGTCCGCTCGGGTTGTCGGACCTGCATTTCGGCGCCGATAACGCGGATCTCGATGTGGCCCCGCTCGTCGCCCTTGGCGAGACGCCGACCGCCGCCGAGATCAAGGAACTCACCGGAATCGATATCGGTGACATCGACCTGAGCGAGGTATCCCCAGATATTCTGGTCGCGTTCAACGAGCCGTCGATCAGAGCAGTCGGAATTCCCGGAGCAGGTGGGGCATCGACATCTGCGGGGTTGGCGCTCTTCTACCAGGCACTGCTCCACAACCCCGATGAGATGTGGAGCAGCGTCACCCTCGCAGACGGCACGGCCAGCATTCTGAGCAACCTGCCGGACCCAATGACCGGGGTACCTTCGAACAGGAGTCTCGGCCTTGTCATCTCTGGTGATGACGGACTTTCAGCAGCACGCAGCATGGGCCCGACGGTTTCCTCCCGGACCTTCGGACACAACGGCGCCGGTGGTCAGATCGTTTGGGGGGACCCCGAGTCAGGCATCTCCTTCGTGTTCCTCACCTCGGCCATCGAACGGAACTTCATCAGCGAGGTCCGCAGGATTCTGTCGATCACGGCCAAGGCCGGGCTCGCCACCCAACCGGCCATGAGTCGATGAGCGAACGTCTTGGAGAGTCAGCGAATCCGCCCCGTCAGGCGGTCACACCCCTCGTGGCGGCGCCCGACCAGTGGCGTGATATCGGCCAGATGCTGGGCGGCGCCTTCCAGGATGACCCCGTATGGCAGTGGATCTCACGCGACGGCGATCGCCGCAACAAGCACCTAGGAATGATGTTCGCTCACGCGATCCGATCACGGGTCGAAGCCGGGCAGACCTGGACCACGCATGACATCGGAGGGGCAGCGGTATGGGCCAAGCCCGGTCATTGGCGGATGACCGCCTCGGAGAACGTTCGCAGTCTTATTCCCTCACTCAGAGCCATTGGAGCCACATCGATCATGAGAGGTCTGCGGGCATTGGCGACGATCGAGAAGCTGCACCCGAGCGAACCCCACTGGTATCTGGAGTTTCTCGCAGCGGATGCGTCGCGACGCGGTCAGGGCTTTGGCTCGGCGCTGATCCAGCCGATTCTCGACAGATGCGATGAGGAGGGTCTTCCCGCGTATCTCGAGAGCTCCAAGGAGGCGAACCTGCCCTTCTACAACCGGTTCGGGTTCGAGGTGACCAACAGGTTCCACATCGGCGATGACGCTCCCCCGATGTGGGCAATGTGGCGCGAGCCTCGGATGCATTAGGCACGATCCTCGGGGATCAGCCGCTGCAGTCCAGCGTGAGTGGGACAGGAGTCTCTTCGATACGGGCGTGACAAGAGCCAATATGGTCCATTAAACTGGAACACGTTCTAGTTTTGGATCCCGGAACGCACAGGATCCCGACGGAATCACATCCCCCACGGAGAAGTCCCAAAGGAGCTAATGACCATGTTCCAACGTTCACCGTTCCCGGTGCCCTACGGATGGTTCCAGGTTGCCTGGTCAACCGACCTCGAGATTGGGGATGTGAAACCCGCTCTCCAGTTCGGACGGCACCTCACGCTGTGGCGTGACAACGATGGCGTCGCGCACGTGAGTGATGCCTTCTGTCCGCACCTCGGCGCACACTTCGGTCACGGCGGATCCGTTGCGGGCAACGAACTTGTCTGCCCCTTCCACGGATGGCGTTTCGACTGCGATGGCAAGAACACGCTCATCCCCTACTCCGACCGCACCAACGCCAAGGCATGTGTCCCCCAGTACCCCACGATCGAGCGCAACGGCCTGATCATGGCCTGGTACCACCCGCGAGGAATCGATCCCGAATGGGAGATCCCAGAGATCCCCGAGTTCAACGACCCGGAGAACTTCACCCCGGTCGTCACCCGCGAGTACCCGGTCAATGCGCCGTGGCAGGAAGTCGCGGAGAATGGTGTGGATGCAGCGCACTTCCGCTACGTGCACAACACCGAGCAACTCCCCGAGCTCCAGGACTACAGCTCCGAGGGTCCGATCTCGCACATGCGCTCGGCTCAGAAGTTCCCGACGCCACGTGGCGTGGTCGAAGGTCGCATCGACCATGATTCCTGGGGCCCGGGCTTCAGCGTGATCCGTTTCTCGGGGATCGTCGACACGATCCTCATGGGCTGCAACACGCCGCTCGACGATAAGACCTGCATCGTGCGGTTCACCTTCACAGTGCGCAAGCTCGGCGACGACGCGATCAGCTCGACCGTGGGCGACGCCTTCGTGGATGAGATTCACCGTCAGGTCTTCGAGGACAAGCCGATCTGGGAGAACAAGGCGCACATCATCACGCCCGCACTCGCAACAACCGATGGCCCGTTCATGAAGTTCCGCAAGTGGGCGAGCCAGTTCTACTACGAGGGTATCGACACCTCGGCGCCGCGCTACGAGCCAGAGGGTGTGTTCCCGTCCTATGACCCCGAGCGCAAGAGCACCGCTTCGAAGAAGCACGGCTCGGACCCCTTCGCGGCGAGCTGACCCGAAGCCCCAAAAGGGCTGATCGGTTGAAGTGATTTGGTGTGGCCGATCCCTCGGGGTCGGCCACACCCGCGTCAGGCGCGTCTCGGGTCGTCCGGAGCGTCTGCTCGTCAGTGGCACCCGTTGGAGTCAGGCAGACAACCTCCGCCTGACGAACGTCGCCTTAGATCGTTATTCGACGTGCCCTGCCACGCTGTACGAGTCCCACGAACAGTGTGATTCCACCGGAGAGGAAGAACAGACCTGCCAGTACCAGCACTCCTGCGAACCACAGGATAGGGGACAGTTCGCCGGTCAGATCGTCGGGACCCATCACGCGAGTGACGGTGAAGCGGTCCACCATGGTCTCGTCCGGCGATCGGTCGGCGGACTCCTGCCCCTTGGCCAACTCACATGACACCTGGTACTTCCCGGGGCCTAGTTCGGCCACGGCCACTGGCATCATGTCCGGGTTTGTGGTGCTCACATAGGACCCGCCGGAGAGAACCGACCCGAGCGTGATCTCATCGCCTTCGAGTTCGCGTAGAAGACACACCGGCGCAACAGCATCGGTGGGAAGGATCGCCACGGCCACTCGCATCCGCTCCGGGGCCGAGTCCGACAACGGCTCGGCGACGCGGAAAGTCAGCTTCCCCGGAACCGACACCCTGTTCTTGCCGTCGATGACGACGTCCCTTGTGAACGATGCCTGGTCAAGCCGCCCGACTGTGAGGATTGACCCGACCAGGCCGATGACCACCGAGATCAACAGCAGCACGGAGCCGGCCCGGATCGCAGAAACTCCGGGAGGCTTCGCGCTGAGTACTGGGTTCGTATCCGGATTGGGCACCTGACCAGATACCCCCGGATGATCAGGGCTTGTCAGATCCGACAACCCACATCGAATAGAACTGCGCCGCACCACCATAAGCGTGGCCGAGCGCCTTGCGGGCCCCATCGATCTGACGGTCACCCGCCATGCCACGGACCTGTAGGGCGGCCTCACCGAAGCGGATCATTCCAGAAGCGCCGATCGGGTTGGACGAGAGCACACCACCGGAGGGGTTGAACGGAAGGTCACCGTCACGAGCGGTCACGCCGTCGTGGGTGAGTTGCCAACCAGTACCCTCCTCGGCAAAGCCCAGGTTCTCGAGCCACATCGGTTCATACCACGAGAACGGCACGTAGACCTCGGCGACGTCGATCTCCTTACGGGGGTTCGTGATGCCCGCCTGCTTGAACACCGATGCCGCACAGTCCTTACCGGCCTGCGGTGACACCTGATCACGACCAGCGGCAAGCGCCGGCTCTGATCGCATCGCCGTTGCATGGATCCACGCTGGTTGACGACCCTCTGCCGCTGCGGCGTCACCGCCAGCCTCATTGGTCATCACCATCGCGAACGCACCATCCGATGACGGACAGGTCTCGGAGTAACGGATGGGGTCCCACAACATGATCGAATCACGAACCGATTCGTAGGTGATGTCGTGTTCGTGTAGATGCGCGTATGGGTTGAGCAGGGCGTTCTGACGGTCCTTGAGCGCAACGAGAATCCCGGTGTCATCGGGAGCGCCGGAGCGTGCGATGTACTGACGGATATATGGCGCGAAGTAGCCACCGGCGCCAGCCACGAGTTGCTGTTGGAACGGCATGGTCACACTCAGTGCCCACATCGCCTCGGAGCAACTCTGCATCTCCCAGCCGATGGTGAGGACGGTTCCGTGGATTCCGCCTTCCACGAGTTGGCTGGCAACGATCGCCGTCGATCCGGACACCGAGCCTGCGGTGTGCACCCGGAAGATCGGCTTGCCCACAGCGCCGAGCGCCGAGACGAGCGAGTACTCCGGCACCATGACGCCCTCGAAGAAATCCGGGGCCTTACCGACGACGACACAGTCGATGTCGTCGAAGGTCATGTGTGCGTCCTCAAGTGCTCGGAACGCGGCTTCTCGCAGCAGCCCGGGTAGCGAAACATCGCCCCGGGTAGCTGTGTATTTGGTCTGGCCGATTCCTACTACTGCGACTCTTTCAGCCATTTTCAGCCCTCACCTTCTAGAACGGCGACGAGGTTGTGCTGGAGCGCATGGCCACCGGTCGCGTGTGCGACACCTCTGGACACCTCACCTGAATGAATACGGTTGGCGACCTCGACGAGTCGGATCAGCCCTGCGGCCATCATCGGGTTCGCAGCGAGTGGCCCACCCGAGGGATTGACGACGGTCGACTCGTCAAGACCGAGTGCCGCTTTGATGATCGGTTCCTGATGTGTGAAACAGGCGTGAAGTTCTGCGACTTCGACCGGCCCCATACCGACGCCTGCCTTCTCGGCAGCGATACCAATGGACGGCGCCACGCACAGGTTGCGGAAGTTGATGTGGTGTCCATCGGCACGGTGATCTATCCCTCGAATCCACGCTGGGCGGGTGCAGTGCTCACGTGCCTTGTCGCCTGCGGCGAGGATGACCGCAACGCCGCCGTCGGTAATGGGTGCGCAGTCGTGCTTGCGAAGCGGTTCGGCCAAGTACTCCGACGACAGAAGGTCAGCCACCTCGGGTGAACTGGTCAACTGTGCAAACGGGTTGGATGCGGCAGCATTGCGGCTCCGGTTGGCGATCTCGGCCATCTGAGCTTCGCTCGTGACACCATCAGCTATTGCCACTCGCGCCTGGAGAGCCGCGAAGTCAATCGAGGTCGGCCACAACGGGGCCTCGTAGTAGGGGTCCATCATGCGGGAGAGCACCCTTGGCAGGTCCCCCGGCGAGGACTTGCCGTAGCTGTAGACAAGAGCTGTGTCGGCCTGACCGGTCTGGATCTTGACCCATGCCTCGTAGAGCGCCCATGCGCCGTCCATCTCGACGTGCGACTCGGCGATCGGTGGCCATGCAGCCACAGCGTCGAGTGTCATCACGAAGCTGAATGGCTGTCCAGCGAGGTAGTCGGAGCTGCCCGAGCAGGTGAAGTCGAAGTCGTGACGTCCGATACCGGACTGCTCGATCGCCTCGTGGATCACAGGCTGGATCAACTCGACCTCGTTGAGCGTCGAGGCGGCACGAACGTGCTTGGACTGTGCTGTTGCAATTATTGCTACATCTCTCATTTCAACCCCTCAGACGTAATCAGCCAGTTCGGACTTCGGCACATCGGGCTCACCGTTGGGCGCCCACCATTTGATGTTCTCGAAGCTGGTGGTCATCTCCTCTGGTTCCACCCAGACGGACTTCAGCCGCAGGCCGAAGTGGACGTCCTCGGGGGCGATCTCGCGGACCAGGCCGTAGATCGGGATGTCCGACCCGTCGACAAGAATCAACGCTGAGACATACGGGATCTCCTGGGCATTGCCGGTGAAGTCCAGGTTGACGATGCAGTAGCTGACCACTGTCCCGTCGAGGCCGAGTTCGACCTCTTCGAGAGTGGGGAGCCCCGAAACCGGGGAAACGCCCGCAGGCGGGATGTATACCTTCTGGGTCTCGGGACAGCGCTGACCGACGAGTCGTTTCTGTTCGATTGCACGCAGGAAGCGTGTTCGGGCTACACCGGGCGTGTAGTCGTAGACGAACTTGGCCGGCGTGGTGATCAACTGGACGGACTCGACGTCGGTAATTGAATCAACGGCCGAGGTGTCCACTGCGGGTTGGGACCAGAGTCCCTCTGGCAGTTCGATTGGTGCGGAATCGCTCATGTCGTCTCCTTCAGTTCGCCGGCTCGAAGCATTCGAGGTCAGAGACCTCGCCACGACGTTCGAGAGCGAATCGTGCCCGAACCCTCATACCCGCCGACATCTGCTCGTGTGAGGCATCGACTGCGTGGTAGATCGGAGTGTCTGCACCATCGAGCTTGATCAGTGCCCACGCGAACGGGTGGTCAAAGGGCTGGCCCTCCCGGATCATGGAGTTCCAGGTCCAGTGGACCACTTCGCCCTCCGATGACACCGGCACGATCTTGGTGAGCGACTTTCCGCTCTGTGGGTCGTACTCGACAGGGGGGCAGATCACCCGCCCCGAGTCGTCGAGGATTCCGACCAGGTGCCCCTCACGCAGGGCCGTGAAATAGGCCCCGATCACGGGCCCGGTCGTGCGCCGGAATGGGTATTCGAGTAGAAGTGGCGCCCGAAGGACGTCGTCATCAGCCGCCTGATTCGCCGCTTGACCCGTCGGTTGGTCCGACATCGGACCCCCTTCTGCAGTTTCATCCTCGGACCCCCCGAGGCACGAAATTCGACAATAGAACAAGTTTCAACTCTTCGTCAGATCGGTCAATCGCTTTCAACGCTGCCATGCAGCACCGTTGGCTGACCGATGCGGTCACCATGACAGGATGAGTCTTGGGCAGACTTGTGTGGGCCCTCACCGAGTGGGCCAGACGGACGGGGCGAGATGTTCCAGGAAACCGACATAACGCTTCGACGCCTCGCCCGAGTGCGACGCGATCTGATCGACCCGAACCGGTACTCCCCCGCGGTCCCGTTCCAGGTGAGCCACTGGGCAGTGCCGAGCGAGTCTGACGGGACAGCGGGGGCCCCGGTCTCGCCCGAGATTGCAGCCGCCGCCGAGTTCGAGCCGATCACCCAAGGCACACCATGGGGAGCGCCGTGGGCGACGACGTGGTTCCGTTTCAGCGTCGTGATTCCAGAGTCCTTCGCCGACAGAGCAGTGGACGCCGTGTTGGATATCGGGTTCTCACTGTGGGGTCCGGGGTTCCAGGCCGAAGGACTGATCTGGAAGCGCGAGGGTTCCGGCCGGCCTGATTCACCCCACCCTGATTCAGGCAACTCCGCTCCGGTCCACTCCAACGAGGGCCGCTGGGTTCCGTTTCGCGGGCTTCACCCGATGAACCACGTGGTTCGAATCAGCGACTCGGCCACGGCCGGTGAAACCGTGGAGATTCTCGTCGAGGCCGCTTCGAATCCGACGCTGGTGATACTGCGCGAGGACCCCAACAGTGATCTTCCTACAGCCTCGACCACACCGATCTACAGGCTCGGGGCCTGTGACCTGGCAGTCGCGAACGATGAACTGATAGCGCTCGATCGCGATTTCGCCTGTGCCGTCGGCTGGGCCAGGGAACTGCCCATGGATCAGCCACGGGCGAATGAGTTGCTGAGGGCGATCGAGGACGCTTTGGGTGCACTGGACCCGCTCGATCCGGCGGGTTCGGCAAACCTGGCCCGGGCAGCGTTGGCGCCGGCTCTGTCCTCACCGGCGCATCCTGCTTCACATCAGATCTACGCGGTCGGCCATGCCCACATCGACTCGGCCTGGTTGTGGCCGATCCGTGAGACGATCCGCAAGTGCGCCCGAACGTTCTCCAACGTGTTGCGCCTGATGGAGGACAACCCCGAGTTGCGGTTCGGCTGTTCACAGGCCGTGCAGTACGACTGGATGAGGGAGCACTGTCCATCGATCTTCGAAGGCATCCGTGCCGCTGTTGAGCGTGGACAGTGGATCCCCATCGGGGGTCAGTGGGTCGAGGCGGATGGCAACATCACCGGGGGCGAGTCCCATATCCGCCAACTACTTCATGGGCAACGGTTCTTCCGTGAGCACTTCGGCATCACGTGTCACGAGGTGTGGATTCCGGACGTGTTCGGATATCCGGCATCGCTGCCCCAGTTGTTCCGACTGGGCGGGGCGGAGCGGTTCCTGACCCAGAAGCTGTCCTGGAACCGCACGAACCGATTCCCACATCACTATTTCTGGTGGGAAGGAATCGATGGAAGCCGCGTGTACACGCACTTCCCACCGGTAGACACCTACAACGCAACCTTCAGCCCCGCTGAGCTCGCCTTCTCGATCACCAAC
>CAUJEC010000053.1 GCA_963169245.1 Actinomycetota bacterium | reverse complement strand
GGTGAGGACGGCGAGGTCCTGCAGCATGGCCTTGCGACGCTCACCGAAGCCAGGGGCCTTGACGGCAACCGAGCTGAAGGTGCCACGGATCTTGTTGACCACGAGGGTGGCGAGGGCTTCACCCTCGACGTCCTCGGCGATGATCAGCAGCGGCTTGCCGGCCTGCATGACCTTCTCGAGGACCGGGAGGAGTTCCTGGACCGAGGAGATCTTGGAGTTGAGCAGCAGGATGTAGGGATCCTCGAGCACTGCTTCCTGACGCTCGGCGTCGGTGACGAAGTACGGGGAGAGGTAGCCCTTGTCGAACTGCATACCCTCGGTGAACTCAAGGTCGATGCCGAAAGTGTTGGACTCTTCGACGGTGACAACGCCGTCCTTGCCGACCTTGTCGATCGCGTCAGCGATGACCTCGCCGATGGAGGTGTCAGCAGCGGAGATGGATGCGACCTGGGCGATCTCGGACTTCTCGTCGATCTCCTTGGCGGAAGCTGCGATGGAGTCGACAGCGGTCTTCACTGCTGCTTCGATGCCACGCTTGACACCCATCGGGTTGGCGCCAGCTGCAACGTTGCGCAGACCTTCGCGGACAAGAGCCTGAGCGAGGACGGTAGCGGTGGTGGTTCCGTCACCTGCGATGTCGTTGGTCTTGGTGGCGACTTCCTTGACGAGCTGGGCGCCCATGTTCTCGAAGGGGTCATCGAGTTCGATCTCACGAGCGATCGATACACCGTCGTTGGTGATGGTGGGTGCGCCGAACTTCTTGTCGAGTACGACGTTGCGACCCTTGGGGCCGATGGTGATCTTGACTGCGTCTGCGAGGTGGTTGACACCGGCCTCGAGCGCACGACGTGCTTCGTCGTCAAACTTCAGAATCTTTGCCATGTTCTTTCTTTCGTTCTAGGTCTTGGCTCGAAAGCGTGGACTACTTGAGGATCGCGAGAGCGTCGCGGCTGGAGAGGATGAGGAGGTCCTCACCGTCGATGCTGATCTCGGTGCCGCCGTACTTGGAGTACACGACGGTGTCGCCGACGCTGATGTCGAGCGGGATGAGCTCTCCACTGTCAGAGCGACGGCCTGCGCCCACGGCGATGACCTCACCCTTCTGGGGCTTCTCTTTTGCGGAATCCGGGATGACGAGGCCGCTGGCTGTACGCTCCTCAGCTTCTGCTGGGCGCACTACGATGCGGTCCTCAAGTGGCTGGATACTCATTGTTGGATTTGCCTCCGTTGGCGTTAGCACTCAAGTGTTGCGAGTGCTTATGTTAGCACTCGCAACGGTCGACTGCTAACACTTCGGGTCAACCTCTGCTTGTTGCTCAGGCAATAAATTCGACCGGGTGGGACGGGCCGCTGGGATTCCGCCTACCAGACCGACGCCCGCCAGACCGAAAGGACCGACTGTGACCAAGTCGTCCCCAATCCGCAATGTTCTCGCTGGCCTCCTGGGGCTCCTTTGGGTCATTGCGCTGTTCGGGAGCGTTGTGGGCACCTGGGCCCATCGACAGGTCTCCGACGCAGACACCTGGGCCGAGACAGTCCGACCACTCGCCACCGATGAGGACGTAATCAAGGCGCTGGAGATGGTGTTCACCCGCCAGATCATGGACATCGCTCGAGCCAAGATCATCGAACGAATACCCGACCGCACGCCAGAGGTGGCTGTCAATGCGGCAGATCAGACCGCCGAGCGCTTCGTTCGCCAAGGTGTCCAGTCGGCACTGGGGAGCGACAGGTTCGAGCCGCTGTGGGTCGCAACCAACAGGGTCGCCCATCAGGAGATCACAGACCTGATCAAGGGCGAACGCTCCGGAGCGAGGGGATCGGAGATCCGCCTCAATCTGCTTCCTGCATTTGCAATGACCTTGAGAGGACTCGATCGCGTCTCGCCGGGATTGATCAGCGATGACCCGGTTCCCGATATCACTCGGAGAACCCCGCGGCTCCGTGCGATAGCGGAATTGTCGACGTACCTCGGCGTAGAACTTCCAGCCGACTTCGGCTCGATCCTCATTGCGGACACCGAGCATCTGGCGACCACCCGCCAGATCGTCTCAATCTCGTTCCGGGCGTATTACGGGTTCCGAGCTGCAACTGCGGTCCTTGGACTCGCAATTCTCGCTCTTGCGAGACCTTTGAGATTCGGACTTGTCATACTGGGCGCTGCCGGAGCCATATCCATGGGCATATCGTTGATAATGCAATCATCAGCCCTGAACCAGCTCGGTGCGATCGGTACGTCAAGCGTCAACTCGGCTGCCCTCCGATCGACAGGGAGGATCATCATGGTCGACCTGCGATCGCTCACCACACAGACGCTGACCGTAGCCGTGCTCGTCTGTGTCACCGGGCTGGTGCTTTCGAGTCTGGGGCGTCCCAAGAAGTCAGCGAGGCGAGCCGGAGCAGGTTGACCGGCAGAGCGGCTTGACCGGCAGGTGTGCAAGCATCGGTGGCATGACCTTCGACCCGCGACTCATTGGTGAACTGCGCCAGATCGTCGGCGAGGCACAGGTTCTGACCGAGCGGGATCTGACCGAGCGTTACCGCGGCGATTGGACCGGCCGGTTCATTGCTAATTCAACGGTCGTGGTCCGCCCTGCGGACACTGAACAGGTCGCAGGAGTCATTCGTGCATGCGCCGACCACGGCCAGGCCGTCGTCCCCCAAGGCGGCAACACGGGCCTGGTCGGGGGTTCGGTTCCCCTCTCGGGAGAGGTGGTCATCAGCACTGAGCGTCTTGTCGGCGTAGAGGACGCATCGGGACGAACCGGTCACCTGACTGCCCTTGCCGGGACGCCCCTGACGGCTGTTCAGGCGGCGGCTCGCGAACTCGGCTGGGAGTACGCAGTAGATCTTGCGGCCCGTGACTCAGCAACAATCGGTGGAACGATCGCCACCAACGCCGGCGGCCTGCGCGTGGCCCGATACGGCGACACCAGAGCTCAGGTGGTTGGCGTCGAGGTTGTGACCGGGTCGGGCGAGGTCATCAGCGACCTTGGCGGGACGCTCCGAAACAACATCGGCTATCACCTTCCGTCATTGCTGACCGGCAGCGAGGGCACCCTCGGTGTGCTCACCAGTGCCAGAGTCCGCCTTGTCCCCCACTTCGCACAGCGAGCCACGGCTCTGATGCGCTTCGATGTTCGTAGCGACGCCCCCGAGAACGCCGAGGCTCTTCATCGGCTGCTCCCCGACGTCGAGTCGATAGAGGTGTTCTTCGGTGAAGGTCTGGAGCTGGTCGCCTCTGTGTTCGACCTGCCAACTCCCTTCAGCACTGTCGATGGCGGATACCTGCTGGTCGAGGTGGCCGACAACAGAGATCCGCTTCCGACTCTGACCGATGCAAGCGCTGCCCTCTCTGGCGTCGGCGACGTGGCTGTCGCCCAGAACTCAACGGCATCGTCGAAGTTGTGGCGATACAGAGAGCTTCATACCGAGGCGATCGCCACCCTTGGCGCCGTCCACAAACTCGATGTGGCGGTACCGCCGGGCTCGTTGGCCGAGTTCATGGCACGTGTTCCTGATGTGGTCAATGCTCTTGCACCGACCGCACAGACCTGGCTATTCGGTCACGGCGGGGAGAGCGCAGTACATGTGAATGTGACTGGCATCGATGCCGACGATCACAACGTCGACGACGCCGTCCTCGAGTTGGTTGCGGAAATGAACGGGAGTATCAGCGCGGAGCACGGGATCGGGCGCGCGAAGCTTCCTCTGATCGGACTGGCGCGCAGCGAGGCTGAGTTGAGGGTTCTGGGCGGGGTGAAGGCCGCGTTCGACCCGTCGGGAATCATGAACCCGTACGTGCTCTTGCCCCGCTCTGACAGATCGCCCTCTGATACCCCGACCTGAGCCGACTTGCACGGGTCGGTCCGATTTGGTCAGTCCGGCGCGGCTGCGAACTCTAGAGCCGCTCCGATTCAGATCGGGTCGATCCAGCGTCCATGGAAGTCAACATGTGCCAGAAGACGGTCGCCACCCTGCGGCCATGTCCGCATCCACAGAGCCGCTCTTGAACGATTCCACTCGTCAGGTTCGTACCTGATCCATGCGAGAGGCGCATCGCTGGTGGCTTCGTGCCCTGCCGACTCGATCGTTTCGGTCAAGCGCCATCGAACCGACGTCGGAATGTACTGCCAGACAATTGAATGCTGGATGACCCGTGGTCCGCCGCGTTCCAACAGGTCAGCGATCACACCAACGGTGTCCTCGGTTGCAATCTGGTCCACAGGTACTGCTCGAGCGATCTCGGTCGCCGCCGCCAGTCGCGCGATACGCTCGGTCTGGTCCGGCCAGAGAAACGAGATCAATGACCATCGGCCCTCGTCGGTGGATGCGTCGATCGGGTGGGGATCTATGCCTGTCCTTGAGCTGATTGCCGGCAGCCGCAGGCTCGATTGCACCGGCGAACGCATCTCTGGGGAGAGCGTCACGATCGAGTCGGGGTCACCCAGGGGCACGTGATCCGAGCCTGTTCCACCGAGGTCCGTTGCGTAGCGGTCCATGCGCATGTTGAGTCCACCCGAACAACCGACCTCGATCAGAGCCGCAGTGTCGAAGCCCGTCGACGCGAGGGCCATGGCCAGAGGGCCAGATCTGGCCACCTCGTTGGTCTGGACCTCACGGTTCATTCCCACCTGGAGTTCTTCGAGATAGGTGTCGACCAGCGAGAGCCACGCGCCTCTCAGGTCCACGTCCGAGTCCGGGGCTCTTCCGCCACATGAAGGCAACTTCGATGCCCATTCGGTGGCTTCTCCGCTCAACGCCAGTAGATGGGCGCCCGCCAGCAGCCGCAGTGGTCCCGCCTGTCCGTATCGCAAGCCGCGGGACGGAGCGATCACATCCCAGGTGGCGCCTCCTGTTTCGACGTCATCGCCGATGATTCTCAACAGTCGCATGTAGAGGGGCGAGCCCAGTTGCCCACATTGCTCGCTCTGGGTGCGAAAGCGCTCGGCCCAGTCCTCGCGGACCTCCTGAGTGGATGCGGACTGAGGCGACACCGCTGACTGAGGCGATGTGGCCTGAGTCGATGTGGCCTGAGGCGAATCGGATCTATCCGGCATCCCCGCCATTCCAACCTGGGTCGCGCCCGGTGAACGCGATCACCTGCTCGGTGGGACTGGCGTCATTTGTCGCTGCGACCTCTGCTGAGAAGACACCCGGCCGACGCGACGCCTCGACTGGGACCTGCGCGAAGAGGGCTCGTATGAACTCGACCGCCTCGTCAGGAAAGGTGACGCTCTGACCTGCCGACGCCGCTAGGTCCCACGCGTGGACGAACAGGTCAACGGCCGGAAATGACAGGCCGTCGCGAACTGTCCGCTTTCCCATCGGACTGTCAACCTCTCGGTCCAGGTCGTCCACCGACGAGAGCGCATCTCGGGCCTCGGTCGCCAGCCCTCGCCACCAAGTGGCCGGGTCCCCCTCGACGAGGCCAGATGGCTGGTCGAGGCGTTCGAAGGCCATGTCACCACCACGAAGGATCGCGGCACCCATCGACGTCGCCGCACCGACGTGTCCGAGGACGTCAAGAGCCGACCAACCCTCACATGGCGAGGTCCGTGACCAGCCATCATCGCCGACCGATTCCACGACCGAGGTGAACACCTCCAGTCCGTTCGTATACATCTCAAGGGCATTCCAAGACACCGTTCACCACCTGATCACTAGAGCCTGCGGACAGCCATGCGAATCTACCCGGAGACCCGACACTGACGATGCCGCGTTGGTCGCCGTTTCGTGTCGCGCTGTTGAGCCAGAGCGGCGTTCTGGAGACCGCTTCCGAGCGCCAGAGTGATGTACTGGAGACCGGAGGCATTTGGGCCGGTTCAGACCCAGGCGATGGCCCTAGGTCATATTCGACGGGGAGCGCGTTTCAGGGATCTCTTGGGGTCAGTCGCGCGCGATGGACGCCCACTCGGCGTTGGACTCCCGTCGGAGGTCCTCCGGTGCGATCTGGATCATCAGGCCGCGTTGACCGGCATTCACCGTGATCACGTCCAGATCCTGTGCGCTCGAATCGATGTAGGTCGGCAGCGTCTTCCGTTGCCCCAGCGGCGAGATACCACCGGTTACATAACCCGTGGACCGTTCAGCGACATCACGAGTGGCCATTGCGGTCCGCTTCACACCAGCAGCACCAGCAAGCGCCTTCAGATCCAGGTGGCGATCAACTGGCACGACCGCCACGACTAGGTGGTCATCAGCCTGGACGACCAGAGTTTTGAACACTGCCGACGGATCGAGGCCAAGGGCCAGCGCCGCTCGCTCTCCGAGTGTGTCGGCGTCCCCTGAGTCAGCAGGAAAACCTTCACCGGCAAGGGAACCGGCGTTGGCCCCGGCCTGATCGCGCTCTCGGCGCTTCGTGGCCAATCCAAGAATCGCAACAGGATCGTATGAGAGAACCTCAAACTCGACCCCGGCACTAAGGAGTGTCTCGGCCGCACGCGTACCCCCGCCTGCTGAGCGTCGAGCCACTGCTCAGACGCACCGATCAGATCGGGATCTCAGACGAGCGGCGGTTGACAACACCCGTCAATCGTAGGTTCGTGTGACTCGGCGCGCTCACCTAGGTAGTGGCGTAGCCCGGCCCGGCATTCGGATCCGAATCCGGGTCGTTGGGATCACGCTGAGTGCCTTCGAGTATTGCGGTCCACATCAGTTTCGGACCCGATTCTTCGGTACCGATCTCTCGACACGGCTTGTCGTCAGAAGCCGAACCATTCTCGATCACGAGTGCTCCGAAAGGGTCCCTCCCGCTTGTCCAGGCAGGTCCCGTGAACCATTCCTCAAGATCCTCCCGTGTGGAATCCTCCGGCACTCCGAAGAACTGGGTGAACGACTCGCCGTTGTCAGATCTGTCGTCCACTATCGAGTAGCGGGTCCATGACGACGGAACTGGTATCACCCCGGCACGCTTCACCGTCTCAGTTGAGACGTCGTAGCCAACCTCTCCCGTGACACGGGCACCTTGTAGGTCATCCGAACATAGCCCTGGGGTATCGACCCCGTTGGCCCGTCCATGAAACCGCGAACCCCTGTCCTAGTCGCGACGGTGTCCACGAGTTGCCAGTCGTCAGGAATCGGGATCGTCGCGGCGCGTGCTGGTAGCTCGTCGAGTTCGAGGGTGCCGACGATGTGCCACCAGCGGACATTCATCACAGTGAAAGCGTCGGGATCAGAACCAGGAACACAGCGACGATCTGTACGAACCAACGCAGCCAACCGAGAGCGAATCCAACGCGGGACGAGAAGGTTTCGCTCAGGTTCTCGCCGTAGCCGACACCGAAAGTACGGGCGGTTCCCCAGAAGCCAAAGCGCACGAACAGTCCGAGAACACAGACAACTGCGACGACGACGGAGACTACCTGAGGGATCAATCGCAGGTCGTCGAAGATCGACCACAGCCCCAACAGCCAGATGCCACTCACCAGCACCGCTGGAACAAGATGAGCCGTAATCAGGATTGATGCAGCGCGCCAAGCTCGCCGGCGCTCAATTCCCAGAAACTCGCAGTCCACCAACGCATGAGCGGGCGACGTTAGCAGTGGCCCCGTCGCTGACTGTCGGGCTGAGATCTCACGCGCGCGTGGGCGCGTCCATCAACGCGCCTGCCAATGGATCCCGTTTTTCAAACCGGGCGTGGCCACTGGGGCGGACGTGGTGCGTGGAGATCACCGCAACAACCAGGAGTGCCGCTCCGCCCGCCTGGTGGGCGATTCCCAGTCCCACCGGCACAGCATGGAGCAGCGTAAGGACGCCGAGTGTGAACTGGATCAGCACAACCGCCTCCAGAACCGTCGCGAGCCGCGTGGACCCGACCCGGAACAGCGACCAGGCCAGAGCGATCGAGACGACCACAACTACTACGGCGAACCATCGGTGAAGGAACTGGACTGCAATCGGGTTGTCGACAGCGTTGGACCACACGGGCGACAACTCGTTGATGCCATGGGGTATCCATGAGCCGTTCATCGTCGGCCAGGTGTTGTGAATCCTGCCTGCGTTCAGCCCTGCGACGAACGCGCCGAGGACGAACTGGGCGAACAGGACAACGATGAACGACACAGCCAGCGGGAAGGACTTACCCCCCAACTCGGTGGAGGCGGAGGCGTCAGGCGAGACGTCGGCCTCGCCACCCGGCGTGGAATCTGCCGTCTCGTGTTGATCCAACGTACGCAGATCGAGCCCTACCCAGATCAACGCTGACAGGAGAATCAGCGCAGTGACCAGATGAAGCGCAAGTCGTTCATGGGCGACGTCAGGTCGATCCACAAGTCCGCTCGCTACCATCCACCAGCCGATCGCTCCCTGCAGTCCGACGAGCAGAACGAGTACGACAAGTCGTCTGGCGAAGCCGGGCGGGATTGCTCGACGGTACAGGAACCAAACGAACGGAACAGCAAGCGCCGCTCCGATGACCCTACCAAGTAGACGGTGGGCGAACTCCCACCAGAAGATCCCCTTGAACTGCGACAGGGTCATTTCGGAATTGACGTGTTTGAACTCGGGGGTTGCCCGGTAGGCGTCGAACTCCTCCTGCCACGCGCTATTGGAAAGTGGAGGAATCGCACCGCTGACAGGATCCCATTCGACCATCGAAAGGCCGGACTGGGTCAGCCGAGTCGCTCCACCCACAACAACCATCGCGAAGACAAGGCCAGCCACGATGAACAGCCACACGCTGAGGAGGCCGGGGCGAGTTCTGGGACTCCTCTGGGGTGACTCCTCAACGTCATCGGGGGCATCGAGAACCTGGCTTGTCATCGGTCGAATCGTAGTGATCGCGGTCGAGAGGACCATCGCCGGAGGACATCTGCCACAAGGGAACGTTCAGGCGTGTGCCCAGCCGGCGTACAGCAGAAGCCCGCGCGAGCACGTCAGACCCGCGCCGCCAGCCACCCGCGCGAGTAGCGACCACCCGCTAGTTGGTTGCTGTAATCGCGACCCCTCCGCGATTACAGCAACCAACTAGAGAACCCGAAGCGGTCTCGGGCGCTCGCCTACAGCGTTCGGATCCGAAGGTTGGGTGTGGCCCCGGTTGACATCTCCGCGGCACCTACACGCTGGAACTCATACCAGCCGGCGGACGCGATCATCGCCGCGTTGTCGGTGCACATCGACCGACTCGGCACGAACCCTGCCAGTCCATCATCGGCGCACGCCCCCAGGAACTGTTCGCGCAACAGTGAGTTGGCAGCAACCCCGCCGCCGATGGCCGCCGCCTTAGCTCCGTGCTCACGTGCGGCACGGCGCACCTTGTGTACGAGCACATCGACCACTGCTGCTTGAAAGCTCGCGGCAACATCCTCGGTTGAGACATCGGGATGCTTGCGCACATAGTTGACGACCGACGTCTTGAGCCCACTGAAGGAGAACTCGAGGCCTTCATCGAGCATCGAACGCGGAAACCTGATTGCCTCAGGATCACCCGACATGGAGAGCCTGTCGATGGCCGGTCCGCCCGGATATCCGAGACCCAGGTAACGAGCGACCTTGTCGAAGGCCTCGCCTGCCGCGTCGTCGAGCGTCTCGCCCAATATCCGGTACCGACCGTGACCCTCCATGAGAACCAGCATGGTGTGTCCGCCAGAGACCAACAGGACCACGAGGGGGAATTCCAGATGCGGGTCCTCCAGGAACGACGCGTAGAGGTGAGCCTCCAGGTGATTGACCGCCACGAAGGGCACGTCCCATGTCAGCGCCAGCGCCTTGGCCGTGGAGACACCGACGAGCAGGGCGCCGATGAGCCCCGGTCCGACCGTTGCGGCGACTGCATCGATATTCGAGCCGTCGAGTCCGGCCTCGACCATCGCGCGGGCGACGACGGGAATCATCCGCTCGCCATGCTCCCGACTGGCGATCTCGGGGACCACTCCCCCGTACTCGGAATGCAGGTCCACCTGGGAACTCACCACCGATGACAGCACCTGTGTCCCGCCCCTGACACACGCTGCGGCGGTCTCATCACAGGAGGTCTCGATTCCAAGCACGATCATGTCCTCAGACACCGAGGCCCTCCAGTCGCTTCGCGTATTCCTCTGTACTCACATCGTGTGCCCACATGATGAGCGCATCCTCGTTGAGCTCCGCGTAGTAGCGATGACGGATACCGCCGGGGAAGAAACCGAAACGCCGGTAGAGCTCCTGAGCTCCCTTGTTCGACATCCGCACCTCAAGGGTCAACGACGTGACACCCCGATCGACCGCCTCTCGAATCGTTTTGCCCAGTAGTCGTCTGGCGATACCGAGCCTGCGGACCGTCGGGTCGACCGCAACGTTGGTGATATGCCCCTCGTCTGTGATCAGCATCAGCCCGCAGAAACCAAGCACCCGGTGAGCGTCGAGCGCGACGTTGTATATCCGACTGGTGGGCATGCGGAGTTCACCAAGGAACAGCGACTCGGACCAGGGCTTGTGGTTCACCTGATTCTCGATTGCCACGACACCACGGATGTGACGTCGCTTCATGGGCTCAATGCGTGTCGGTGTGCCGGAGCCGCTCGGCCTGCCATCCGCGCGGTCCGGACCGAGATCGGCCGCTGCGGCGAGTTGTTCAGTGAACATCACGGACCTGCCAGTTGATCTCGGCGTCAGGCTTGCGCAGGTACGCGGGGTGGATCTGATCGATCTGCACGAACTCCTCACGCAGCGCCTTCGCATGAGCGAGTTGCACGAGGGACACCGCAGACGGGTAGCTGTTCCCGACATCGACTCGTTCGACCTTGTCGAGCGAGTCGAAGACATCTTTGTATCGCAAAGCACCGTCGCCCACGAGGAGAACCTCTTCGGATCGCGCCATCAACTCTGTGGCCAGGTCCTCAGCGCTGCCGACGGTCGGTTCACTCAGACGCTGCACGCCACCCGGCACCTGGCGATACATGGCTGAGAAGATCTCACCGCGTCGAGCATCAATGGCGGGAACGATGAGTCGCTGACTGAAACGAACGGGGAATGCCAGCAGATCCAGGCTCGACACGCCGATCATGGGGACTCGGAGCGCGTAGGCGATCGCCTTCGCCGCAGCGATTCCGACTCGAAGACCTGTGAAGAGGCCGGGTCCGGTGTCGACCGCTACCAGGCCGATCTCGGACAGGTCGACCTGCGCCTGTGCGCAGATGAACTCGATCGCAGGCGTCAGGTTCTCTGCGTGACGCCGTCCTTTGGAGCAGTGCGCTGATGCAAGAACGCCCTCGTGTCCACCGAGCGCGCAGCCTGCCTGAACTGTGGCTGTCTCGATTCCAAGGATCAACAACTCGCTTCGCCTCTCTTGTCTGACTCGACACTGCCGCTTGACTCGGGGTCACGTCCGTCGGATCGGTCTATGGGACCAATGCCGCCGGTGTCCATCTCAGCCAGTCTCGCTCGGAGAGCTCCCATTCGTGGACGCCAGATCGAGCCTCGCGCCACAAGCTGCAACTCGCGTGGATCGTCCTCCCCTGAATCAGCGAGACCCGGATCGGCGGCGCCGCCAGCCGACTTGTCAGACTCGGCCTCCTCGACCGCCACGAGGGTGACCTCGAGGTACTCCCGAGGGAGTGCCGAGATGATCATGTCCCCCCACTCGACGAGAGTCACCGCGTCGTCGTCGAGCAGTTCCGGCAGCGCCAGATCAGCTGTCTCCGAGATGTGGGTGAGACGGTAGACATCCAGATGGTTGACCCGGAGCACGCCTTCGTATGTCTGGACGAGTGCGAACGTAGGGCTGGTGACCCGATCGGTGACGCCAAGCCCCTTCGACAACCCCTGAGCGAAAACCGTCTTTCCCGCTCCGAGTCCACCGATGAGCACGATCAGGTCCCCGGCACGACACAGTCCGGCAACCTCGGCGGCGATCTGTCGCGTTGTCGACGCGGACGTCGAGCGAATCTGGATCGATCCTTCGATCTGGCTCATGGTGCGAGCCTACCCACGCCGCACGCCAGCGGAATCAACAGCCAGGGGGGAGCGCGCCCCGGTCTGATCACCAACGGCTTCGACATTGACGACTCGACGAACGCGTGCGCTGAACCGGCACAGAACCTCATATGGAATGGTGCCCAACAGCGTCGCCCAATCGTCTGCTGTTATGCGCGCTGAGTCCTGAACCCCGAGTAGTACGACCTCGTCACCACGGGCCACGTCTGCACCGTCGGTCACTTCGACGATGAGTTGGTCCATGGTCACTACTCCACGAATCGGGTGTCGGACTCCGTCGATCAACACAACCCCGCCGACCATTCCGAGTCGCCGGTCGATTCCGTCCGCGTAGCCAAGGGGCACAACCGCGACCGTCGCGTCGTCCTTCAGGAGGTACTTAAGGCCGTAGCTGACTCCCTCACCGGCGCTGAGCCTCCGGGTGAGCGAGACCTCACTGCGCAATGAGAGCGCCGGGGTGAGGAACTTCTGTTCCGGGGAGGTCGGACCGAACGGCGAGTACCCGTACATCGCTATGCCCACCCGGACCATGTCGAGACGAGCTTCGGCCAGCCTCAGCGCGCCGGCCGAGTTCGACACATGGCGTATTCCAGGGTTGATCCCCTCGGACTCGAGGTCATGGATGACCCGGTTGAACCGGGCGAGTTGCTCAGTTGTCTCTGGCCGGTCCGGTTCATCGGCAACGGCGAAATGGGTGAAGGTTCCGTCGAGTTGAAGCTCGGGTGCCGACGCGATCATTCGTGCGACCTCGAGCGCCGAGTCGACGTCCACACCGGCGCGATGCATCCCGGTGTCGACCTTGAGGTGAACGCCCCACGGGACACCGTTACCGGCAGAGCGGACAGCCACACAGGCCGCCTCGATGCCCGTCGCCGTGTAGAGAGTCGGAGTCAGCCGCGCTGTGAGAGTCTCGATCATCACGTCCGCTGGAGGCTCCGAGAGAACCAGGACCGGTGCATCTATGCCCGCGTCACGCAGAACCTGACCCTCCTCCGCCAACGCCACCGCCAGCCATGTCGCTCCACCGGCCAGGGCAGCCCGGGCAGCCAGTACGGAACCATGCCCGTAACCGTCGGCCTTGACCACAGCACAGACCTGGGCATCACCCACACGTGCACAGATTGCGCGGACATTGGCGCTTATAGCTGCTGGATCGACCTCTATGTGAGCATGTCGCGGCACAACTAGAGATTACGGCCTGTCGCCCAATATCTCGGTGTAGGCCAACGGCAATCTGTCGATCACGTCACGGGCGATCAGGCCGGTTGCCGGTCCGAGACCGGCTGCGCGTCCGTGTACGAACGCTCCGGCTGCCGCCGCCACATCCGCTCGGGCACCCCTTGCCAGGTGCGCCGCGATGATCCCGGTCAGAACGTCGCCTGTACCTGCGGTGGCCAAACGCGCATCGCCCGAGTTGGCGAGTAAGACCGAACCATCGGGCGATGCGACAATCGTCGTCGGACCTTTGAGGAGGACCACCGAGTTGGTCTGGGCGGCAAGTGCCACAGTCGCGTCGATTCGGTCCTCGCTGGGGCCATCGCCTGCGGGTCCGGCCAGTCGAGCGAACTCGGCCTCATGAGGTGTCAGAACCGTTGGCGCGTTACGTTCGGTCAGTACCGGTGCCGCCAATTCTCCCAGCGCCGAGAGCCCATCACCGTCGATGACCAGCGGAAAGCCGTCCATTGACGCGATCTCTCTGACCGCCGCGATCGTCTCAGGATGACGCCCTACGCCCGGTCCTAGGGCGACAGCGGCAAAGCGATGCGCCTCCTGACTCAGAGCGGCAGCCCACTGCGACGCCTCAACCGGGTGGAAGACCGTCTCGACGCCGGTAGTCGGGTACGAGGAATTCCCATGTGTGTCCAGAGCCTCAATCGAGCTGTGTCGGACATACCCTGCCCCCGCACGCAACGCCGCGGCGCAGGTGAGCCAGGCCGCTCCCGCCATTCCGGGTGATCCGGCGAAGACCCACAGTGCGCTTCGCCATTTGTGCGCATGACGAGGCCGTTGGGGAATCCACGACTCGATGTCGCTGTCCTCGACCAGATGCATGCGGGCACCCGATACGTCGAGACCTATGTCCACGAGTCGGACATCCCCACTCAGGTCAGCTCCCTCGCCAAGGAGCAGCCCTGGCTTGAGCGCGGCGAAAGTCACCGTCGAGATTGCACGAGCGGGTGTTCCACTGGCCCGTCCCGTCAGACCCGAGACTCCTGAGGGGATATCGACCGCGAGGACGGGAGTGTCGCCGACGTCAGGGAAGGAGAACTCACCTCTGAATCCGGTGCCGAACGCTGCGTCGATGACCAGGTCGACACGATCGAGGTTGGTGGTCGAGTCGACCTCGAGGGCATCGAGAACCCGAACTCTAGCCCCGCGACGTGCAAGTTTCTGTGCCGCAACACGACCATCAGCGCCATTGTTACCAGGACCCGCCACGACGACCACCCTCCGGCCGTATGCCCCACCCAGCATATCAATAGCTGCGATAGCAACCTTTGTAGCTGCACGATCGACGAGGACCTCCAACGACTCGGGAGCATTCCGGTCCACCTCGGCCATCTGCGCTGGGGTCAGGACGGGGATCACTCGACCCGACCTATCGCGGTCACCATCGAATGGGCCATCGTCGCCGTGTGAGTGAGGCTGACCTCGAACCGTAGAACCCGAGCCTCGGTCGCCACCTCGAGTGCCCGGCCATATAGCGAGACAGACGGCTTGCCGGAATCGTCTCGGGTGACCTCGATCTCGTCGAAACTCATGTCGCCCATCCCTTTGCCGAGCGACTTCATCACCGCCTCCTTGGCGGCGAACCTGGCTGCGAGGTGCTGGGAAGGATCCTTGTAGCGCTGTGCGTAGGTCCATTCCGCAAGGGTGAAGATCCGGTCTTTCATCCCGGGCGTGCGGATCAGAGCGCGCGCGAGTTGCGGGACATCCACGAGATCGGTGCCAACGCCGATCACACGCTCAGAGACATGCGAGGCGACATCGGACGTTGCGGAGTCAACCGCCTCTCCGGGCTCATCGCCCGTTCCCCCCGAGTGGGACTGCTTCACGACCGCCAGCGGTCTGCGAGATCGAGGATGGGTACGGTGAGAAGGTCAGACACCGGCTGGTCTGCAAGCAGGTCATCTCTGAAGACGTCCTCTGTTTCGGTGACCGCGTCACGCAGGGCCTGATAGCGCCGCCGATACCCTTCCATCACCGATCGTGCGGTCGCTGCAGCGAGACGGTCGGCAACTGTGATGTGCAGCAGTTGCAGTCCTGTGGTCACTCCGTCCTTGACCTCGGGGATAATAACGACGAGACGGCCATCACTCCGCCCTTTTGCGACCATGAGTTCCTGCTCACGAGCGACAAGGGCCTTCGTACCCCGAAGTCGTGGGTCCCGATCGACCCTCGACGCAAGACCCACCGAGATTCCGCCCCGGTCGATGATCACGAGCGATGCCCGTGCCAGATCCTCTCCGTGGTCAACCCCGTAGCGGGTGAAGCCGGTGACGTCGGTGATCGCAGGGTCGAGTTCGGCGACCGCACGCAGCGTGGAATAGGTGAGCCGGTCACGCGGGGAACCCGCAGCGAGAAGTTCGGCGACGAGTGGAACCTGAAGCAGGGACTCGTCGCTGCGACTGATGCCGACCGTGACCGTCTTGGCCTGATGCTTGATCGCGTCGACTGGGCGGGTGAGTTCCTCTATCGCCTCCGACAGACTCATGGACAGATCCTCGAGCACCACACCCGGCGAGCCGACCTTGCCGAACTCGAGTTGGTAGGAGTCGACCGGGCTGACGCCAGTCGCGTAGCGGAAATGACCGGCGAGCCTTGCCGCAGTGTTGGCCTCCAGATGACCGTTGAAGGCACCGGAGCGCAGACCGTCGAGATAGGCAGCCCCCAGTGGAACGAGTTCTTTCCGGAGATCATCGAGAAGCTTCGCCGACCCCGACCCGGATTCGGCATTGATGCTTCCACCAATGCGTGCCGCTGCAGCGTCGATTGCCGCCCGTGCCTGACGGAGTGGCTTGGCCTGTGCGTCTATGGCAAGCGCTGCCTCATAACCGAAGAGGTGACCCGCCATGGTCGAGAGAATGAAGGCGAGGCGCTCATGCGTGGACGGAACGCTGATAACTGCCATCGCAGCGGGGAACGAGCGGTCACCCTCAGAGGCGATGACGATCGGAGCAGCCTTGTGCGCACGGAAGATCGCGACCTCTTTGGCGACGTCGTCTGCTGTGGACCCGTAGAGGCCAGCAGCACACACAAGAATCATCGGTTCGGAGGACAGGTCAATGTGTTTCTTGTCCTCGGTACCGTCACAGGCGATCGACTTGTAGCAGAGCTCCGAGAGTTTGACCCGGATTTCGCGTGCAGCGATCTCATTGACCCCGTTTCCTACCAGCGCCCAATAGCGTCGGCTTGGAGCGAACGCTGCCGCGGCCTCGGCTGCCTGAGCGCGTACCGCCAGCGTCTCCTCCATCCGCTCGGGAAGTTCCAGTAGAGCGTGGAGCAGTTCCTGTTGTTCCGACGTCGACGACTTCGCACCACCGGGGGTCTCGTCCGCTATCACCTGGGCGAGCAACAGACCTGCCGCGACCTGGGAATAGAACGCCTTGGTGGAAGCAACGCTCATCTCGACGTCACGACCGTCAGATGTGTAGAGAACCCCATCCGCCTTGTCGGTCAGGTCGCTCCCACGACGATTGACAATCGCGATGACCCTCGCACCACGGGAGCGAACCAGGTCGACGGTCCTGTTCGTATCGGTCGTCGTGCCGGACTGACTGATTGCGATCACAAGGGTATCGCTCATGTCTGCCCGCATGCGGAAGCCAGAGAGCTCAGTCGCAAGTATCGGCTCGACACGCAGTTCGCTGTCTGTGACAAAGTCCGAAAGATGCCGAGCCAGACTCTGCCCGGCGATTGCAGCCGTTCCCTGCCCGATCACCTGCACACGCCTGATGCGGCCGGAACGAAGCCCCTCACGCACTCCCTCGGGCATGGTCTCGGGCCCGAGGGTCACCTTCACCGACGAGCCGTCCTCGATGAGTTTGCCGCGCAGTGTCTTGCGGAACGACGACGGCGAAGCCGTGATCTCTTTGAGCAGGAAGTGGGGATAGTCGCCCCGATCGATGTCACGAGTCGTGACCTCGGCACGGTTGACGTCACCACTGGTCAACCCGAGTTCACTGCTGTCATATGACCAGCGGTGCATGCCGTCGAGGGTGCCGGCGCCGACGGTGGTCAACTCGATTATCTGGCCCCGGCTTCCGGCGCTGTTCTCGGGATCAGATGGCGTCTCCCCATCCATACGCACGTATGTGGCCGCGTCCTCGACCACGCCATAGGGCTCGGATGCCACGATGAAGGCGTCCTCTGCCAGGCCCACATACAGAGCCTGGCCGCTGCCACGCAGCGCCAGATAGAGGCGGTCGGGCTCGCCAGTCGAGGCTGCGGCAATGGCCACTGAACCCTCGAGCCGGGCCACGGTCTCACGGAACGAGTCAGAGGTGCCCAGACCCTCTTGGAGGCGCCGGGCGAAAAGAGTCGGAATGACCTTCGCGTCGGTGGTGATCTCTGGAGCGATCAGCAGGTCATCCGATACGGTCAGGTCGGCATGATTGTCGACGTCGCCGTTCAGTACGGCCGTGACGAAGGGGACATCCACCGACGAGCTGTCCACGAGTTGACCCGTCTGGGGGTCAACCTCGTCGGAGGACTGGGGGTGAGCGTTGGGCTCGGAGATTATGCCGATGGATGCCCAACGGGTGTGACCCAGGACAATGGCGTCCACCTCAGGCGACTCCAGAGCGAGCCGCAGCAGCGCATCGTTGCCGATGGCGTCGCGAAGGAAGGCCGTGTTGTCGCCCAACTCGCCGATCTCGGCGGCGGCCTTGTAGACGATTACGAGGACCCCGTCGTTGAACCGTGCGGAGCCGGAGGTGAAGATGGGTCCATTGCGATCAGCCAGCAGGTCTCTTACAGCCTGATTCTGGGCATCGAGCCCATGTCCACGAAGTTGCACCTCGACCCCCGCCGAGTCGCGACCGCGGACCTCCAACCGGTCGATCGCCGACAGCGCCTGATGGAGACTGAACGCGACTCCGATCGGCCCCTCACCGACGAGGCCGGGCAGCAGGGACTCGACGCCGCCAGCGGCACGGAGTCGGTCACGGAGGATCGCCCAGAGAGCGTCCTTACAGCGGATCAAAGCTGCATTGGTGCCCTCCAGCTCTGCACTCAGGGCGGGGTCGGCAGCGAGAGCGTCCTCATCGGAGCGGGTTGTGACAAGCGTCGAACCCGACGTCGAACCCGACAGAGGGTGATCCAGGTCCTCCTCTATTCGCGAGACGACCTCATCGAGACGTCTCGCTGTGCGACGAACGGTCTCGGTGGCGTTCTGGTCGCTCAACAGCGCCACCAGGCCCGGCACGCCCTGCAGCGCGCGGTCGACGTCTTGCAGGCGATCGGCCGCCTGCTCGAGCTTTGATCCCAGATCCACATCGGCTGACTCCAGCAACTGTTGGATCAAGAGAAGCTCGCTGGTCAACTCATCGATCGAGACGGGTTCCCGTGTTGATCGCCGCCTGACTACAGCGATAATCCCGCACATAGCTTCATCCTCTGGGTGGTTTGGACCAGCCGATGCTACCAGTGACTACCCCGCGAGGCCCTTCGAGCGTATCGCCGAGCCATCCTGCAGGTCAGCTGGGTGGGGTCAGGCCGTGTGCCTTGCGAGCAGTTCGGCCTGGAGTTCGTCAACGATGCGAATGGCATCGTCCTCATCGGGGGCCTCCACCATCAGCCTGACCTTGGGCTCGGTTCCAGATGCCCTGACCAGCACTCGCCCGCTGGAGCCCAGGTCAGTCTCGGCCCTCTTGATCGCTGATTCCAGGATGTCAACAGCAGCTGAGGGATCCTTGACCGTCACGTTCCGCAGCACCTGGGGCAGTTTCGTCATCGAATCCTGCGCACACTCCCTGAGTGTCCGACCCGAGCGATTGACCACATCAAGCAGTTGGATCGCGGCAAGGAGGCCATCTCCGGTGGTGGACGAACCTCGGAAGATGATGTGTCCGGACTGTTCGCCACCCAGTGAGTACCCGCCCTTGTTGAGGACTTCGAGCACATAGCGGTCGCCCACGCCAGTCTGTATGACCTTTATGTCGGCCGCCTCCATCGCCTTGATGAAGCCCAGGTTGGACATGACCGTGACGACGACCGTCCGATCATTGAGCTGTCCACGATCCGCAAGGTCCTTGGCGCAGATTGCGATGATCTGGTCTCCGTCGACGATGTCTCCCAGGTGATCCACCGCGATGAGTCGATCGGCGTCACCGTCGAACGCGATCCCAAGGTCGGCGCCGGTCTCAAGGACTCTGGTAGCCAGAGCCGCTGGACTGGTCGAGCCACAACCATCATTGATGTTGATCCCGTCGGGCTCGATCCCGATCGGATCGACCATGGCGTGCAGGTCACCGAGAACAGATGGGGCGATGCTGTGGTTGGAGCCGTTGGCACAATCGACCACGACTCTCATGCCGGCGAGGCTCCGCCCTTCGATGCTGTTGACCAGCGATGACTTATACCCCTTGACAAGCACATCGGAGACCTCGGTTCCCGACGTGGTGTCAAGACCCCTGACGATTCCCAGGTCTAGGCCCGTGGGCCCCGGATTCGTCCCACTGTGGAGCAGGTCCGTGGCGACTGACTCGATCTCCTGTTGCTGCGCGTCAGTCAGCTTTGCTCCGCCCTCGGCAAAGATCTTGATCCCGTTGTCGGCGAACGGATTGTGCGACGCCGAGATCATGATGCCGATTGCGTCGACGCTCGCCGCTGCAACAGCTGGCGTGGGAACCACTCCGAGAAGTTGCACATTGGCGCCTTCCGCACAGACACCAGCCGACACGGCCGCCTCGATCATGTGGCCAGAACGTCGCGTGTCTCGACCTATGACGACCAGTCTGGCGTCAAGGACCAGAACCGCCGCCTTGCCGATGGCGAGGGCGACCTCGGCCGTAAGTGAGTCGTTCGCGAGTCCACGAACGCCGTCTGTTCCGAATCGAATCTGTGACTCTGAGGGCATGAAAGCAGCCGTTTCTAGCCTTGCTCTTCGAGAGGCGCGGTGATCAGCGTGGACCTGCACAGGTTTGGCCACGCCAGTCTTGCGATAATTGCGAGCGAAAGCTTAGCCACTCGCAACCAGCGCAAGGTTCAGCGCTTCGAGTACTGCGGTGCCTTACGTGCCTTCTTGAGGCCGTACTTCTTGGATTCCTTCTCGCGTGCATCGCGGGTCAGGAAACCTGCGCGCTTGAGAATGGACCGCAGTTCCGGATCGAGGCTGATGAGCCCACGTGAGATACCCAGACGAAGCGCGTCGGCCTGACCACTCACTCCGCCGCCATGAAGTGTGGCGTCGATGTCATAGGTCTCATTGGTCTCTGTGATACGAAGGGGCTCCGAGAGGACCATGCGATGCGTTGGGTTCGGGAAGTAATCCTCAACCGGTCGCTTGTTGATGGTGATGGCGCCGGTGCCGGGACGGACCCGGACGCGGGCCACTGCACGCTTGCGTCGACCTGTTGCCTGAACGAGTGGTGATGTCATCTGAGGGTCTCTTGTTTCGAAAGGGCTCTGCGAGTGGACTACTTCTGCGAATGGTGCGACTCAGCGTCAGGAACGTGCCCGGGCGTGAGGAATATCGAGCACCTTGGGCTGCTGGGCAGTGTGCGGGTGGGTTGGGCCTGCGTACACCTTGAGCTTGGTGAGCATCTGACGTCCGAGACGGTTCTTGGGGATCATTCCACGCACGGTCTTGAAAACGGCCTCTTCGGGCTTGTTGGTGAGCAGATCGGCGTATGAGGTCGATCGAATGCCACCCACATAGCCGGTGTGACGGTAGACCTGCTTCTTCTCCGCCTTGCCGGGGGTCAGGGCGACCTTTGAGGCGTTGATGATGATCACGTGATCGCCGGTGTCGATGTGTGGACTGAAGATCGGCTTGTGCTTACCGCGGAGCACCCGAGCGACCTCGGTTGCCATGCGACCGAGGGTGAGCCCCTCAGCATCCACGACGTACCAGTCACGTGTGATCTCGGATTTCTTGGGCGAATATGTGCGCACTGTTGTCACTCTCTCTGCGCTCATGAATGGTTCTTCACGACTATTGCGCCGCGACTGTTCTCACAGTCGTGGCCTGTTCGGCATGGCGCCTTGTCGCAGGACTGAACTCCAGCGTGGTACGCGCACGGGCCGAGGGACGAGATTAGATCAGGATTGCCACAGCTGGCCAGTCCGCTCTCTGTCATCGCTCTGTGGCCCCGCGATTCTGCTCGTATGGCTCGAAGCCGACCTGCCACAGACAGAGCCCATGAGGTGGTGCCAGATTCCCGACGCGTGAGCGGTCACCGCTGCCGAGTATGACCTCGACATCCTCACATGAGAATCTGCCACGACCGACATCGACGAGAAAGCCGACTATCGCCCTGACCATCTGGTGACAGAAGGCGGATGCGGTGATCTCGAACTGGAGCAGGTCGGGCGCGCCATGGGGGTCGATCCGGTCGGACCATCTGGCATCGAGAATCGTTCGGGTGAGCGAGGCGTCAGGCTTGGATCTAGGCCGACGACAGAACGTCGAGAAGTCGTGTGCTCCGACGAACTTGCGCGTGGCGATGTCCATTGCGGCTCGATCGAGTTGATCATGGACCCACCAACTCGTCTGGGCCTGAAACGGGTCAGGGAGTTCCTGGTTGAGGACGAGATAGCGATACTGACGCCACAGGGGTGTGTAACGGGCGCTGAAATTCGGGTCGACGACTCGGACTTCCTCGATGACGATGTCGGGCGCGAGGAACGAGTTGAGCGATCTGCGCAGCCGTTCTGGTTCGACGAGCGCGGCGGCGACGTCGAAATGCACATACTGCTCTCTGGCGTGCACCCCCGCATCAGTACGACCTGAACAGGTCAGCGGCAGCGGCTGACGGTACACGCGCTCAAGACGAGAGCGGATCTCACCCGCGACCGTGGTGACGCCAACGTTCTCCGCGAAACCGCTGAAACCACTGCCGTCATAGGACAGCTTCAAGCAGACCCGCGTTCGGGGTACCTCAGGTGGGTGTTCCTCGAGCGCTCGAAGAACCTCGGGTATGTCTCGGTGCCTGCTCAGACCAGTTCGAGCTTGGCCATCGGGGCGTTATCACCCTGACGTGGGCCGAGCTTGAGGATCCGGGTGTAGCCACCAGGACGGTCGACGTAGCGAGGGCCGACCTGGTCCATCAGCATGGCGACGATCTCCTGATCACCCAGGTAGGCGAGAAGCTGGCGGTGGTTGTGCAGACCGCCCTTCTTGGCCTTGGTGATGAGCTTCTCGGCGATGGGTCGTACTGCCTTGGCCTTGGCCTCGGTGGTGACGATTCCCTCTGGCGAGGCAACTAGTGAACAGACCAGGTTGGCCATGATCAGGCGCTGGTGCTGGGACGCTCCGCCGAAACGCGGGCCCTTCTTAGGTGTTGCGGGCATTGCTTCCTACTCTCAGTCTCGCCCGGCCAACGAGTAGCCCAGTTCGTCGAGCTTCTCGAGGACCTCGTCAAGTGACTTCTGGCCGAAGTTGGTGATTGCGAGCAGGTCATCCTCGGTCTTGGCGAGAAGCTCGCCAAGGGTGTGGACCTGTGCACGCTTGAGGCAGTTGCTCGGACGCTCCGAGAAACCGAGCTCTTCGATTGAACGGTCGAGATCCGGTGAGCTGGTCGGCACTGCGACAGCCTCGGTCAACTGCAGACCCTCGGGCTCCTCTGACATGTTCTCGATCAGTTCGACCAGCGCACGCAGCGTCGCGCCCGAGGAGGCGAGAGCCTCGCGAGGACTGATCGAGCCGTCTGTCTCGATCTCAAGAACGAGACGGTCGTAATCGGTCTCCTGCTCGACACGAGTCGGTTCGATCGTGAACGCCACCCGGCGGACCGGGGAGAAGATCGCATCGATTGGTATCTCACCGATGGTCGATGAAGACCTCTTGGTGCTGTTGGATGCGAGGTATCCACGACCGCGCTCCACAGTGATGTCGACTGCGAGGCGCCCCTGAACATTGACCGTCGCGATGGGGGTCTCGGGGTTGAGGATCTCGACATCGGAGGTTGTGATGATGTCCGCCGCGGTGACCTCGGCAGGGCCCTGGATATCAAGGCGCAGCTTGACCGGGACATCCGAGGTCGACTTGATGACGACATCTTTGAAGTTCAAGATGACGTCACTGACGTCCTCGACCACACCGGTGATCGTTCCGAACTCGTGGAGAGCGTCGTCGAAACGGACCATGGTGATGGCCGCTCCAGGGATGGATGACAGCAGAGTGCGACGGATCGAGTTACCGATCGTGTGCCCGAAGCCGGGCTCGAGCGGTCCGACTGCGAACTTCTGGAGTCTGCTGTCTTCGTCGCCGATGGCCTCTACGGTTGGGCGCTGTATGACGAGCATCTGTTTCGTACCTCAGATAGCGATGTTGCGGGCGGAATGAAATGGTGGGCGGAATGAAATGGAGCCGGGATGTGTCCGGGCGACTGAATCCTGAAGTCGAGGACTACTTGGAATAGAGCTCGACGATGAGGTGCTCACGAACCGGGACGTCGATGTGCTCGCGGAGCGGGAGTTCACGAACGGTGACTTCCTGTCCACCGTCGGCTGCCTCGAGCCACGGGACGACGGCCCGGCCGAGGGTGTCCATGTTGTGCTGAATGATCAACAACTGGCGGGACTTGTCGCGAAGGGTGACGACATCGCCCTTACGAACTCGAAAGCTGGGAATGTCGACACGACGTCCGTTGACGTTGACGTGTCCGTGATTGACGAACTGACGGGCCTGGGGTCGGGTGGATGCCCATCCGGCGCGGTAGACGACGTTGTCGAGCCGCAGTTCGCAGTAGCGGAGCAGGTTCTCACCGGTCACGCCCTGGCGACGGTTCGCCTCGGCATAGAGGTTACGGAACTGCTTCTCACCGATGCCGTAGGTGAAACGAGCCTTCTGCTTCTCCTGGAGCTGCAGCAGATACTCGCTCACATTGCCTCGGCGGCGGGTACGCCCGTGCTCACCTGGCGGGTAGGGGCGGAGTTCCATCGCCTTGTTCTCACCGGCGGTGCCCCAGATATTGGTTCCGAGACGACGCGACACGCGCGCCTTTGGTCCTGTGTAACGGGACATCTGACTACATCCTCCGCCGCTTGGGTGGACGGCAACCGTTGTGGGGAACCGGGGTCACGTCCTTGATACCCGTGACTTCGATCCCGACGTTCTGAATCGAGCGGATCGCGGTCTCTCGACCCGACCCAGGTCCCTTGACCACGACGTCGACCTTGCGAACGCCGTGCTCCATCGCCTTGCGGGCGGCCTGCTCGGCTGCCATCTGGGCAGCGAACGGGGTGGACTTGCGTGAACCCTTGAACCCGACATTGCCTGCGGATGCCCAGGAGAGGATGTTGCCCTCCTGATCCGAGATGGCGATGATCGTGTTGTTGAACGACGACTTGATGTGCGCAACGCCGTATGTGACGTTCTTGCGTTCCTTCTTGCGAGGGCGACGGCCCCCTGCTGGTGGCTTCGCCATTACTTGCGGACCTTCTTCTTACCGGCGACTGTCTTCTTGGGACCCTTGCGGGTGCGAGCGTTGGTGTGGGTGCGCTGACCGCGAACTGGGAGCCCACGGCGGTGACGCAGCCCCTGATAGCAGCCGATCTCCATCTTGCGCTTGATGTTCTGGGACACCTCACGACGAAGGTCACCTTCGACTTTGAGGTTCTCCTCGATGAACGCACGAAGCTTGGTGACTTCTGCGTCGGTGAGATCACGAACTCGTGTGGACTCGTCGATCTCAGTCGCGACACAGATGTCGTGCGACTGCGAACGGCCGATTCCGTAGATGTATGTCAAAGAGATCAGCAGCCGCTTTTCTCTGGGGATGTCAACGCCGGCGATACGTGCCATGTGTCCTTCCTAGCCCTGCCGCTGCTTATGGCGTGGGTTGTCGCAGATGACCATCACGCGCCCATGGCGGCGGATCACCCTGCATTTCTCGCAGATTTTTTTGACGCTC
>CAUJEC010000052.1 GCA_963169245.1 Actinomycetota bacterium | reverse complement strand
GATTCCGCATTCTGCGAAGCGTCGGGCGTTGACTGTCGCCGCTCGACGTCAGGCGCCGCGGGGTTGGTTCGCATCGCCGGAGTCGAGCATGATCACACGCTCGATCGAACTCGAACCATAGGACACGATCGACATGTAGCCGTCGTCGAAAGCGGACGTCGGGGTTGATCTCCGCTGAAGTGACTCCTCGGGAGTCACATATTCGCCCGTATCACTAGTGGGCGAACCCAGCGACGCAGATGCGGCCGCAAGGTCAGTTGGTGTCGCTGTGCTGACCCCAGCTGCCACCGCACCGATAGCGTCGGCTAATCCACTGCTGGGTAGTCCACTGCCGGATGGCCCCCTGCCAGCGAGTCCAGAAGTGGTCCACGAATCACCGCCAACAACGGGGCCAGTGGATGTCACGAAACCACTGGTCGCGCCAGCACCCTGGGGCACCGCACCCTGAGAATGCTCGGTACCATCGTCGAGGTCCACACCGAAGAGTTCGCTCGCACTCAGCGACGGGTGGCGTCCGCCAACCAACTTGGGTGCTCGTCTCGGAGGCCAGGTGCGAGGATGCTTGCGGCGGTCTGGCCCCGGGCGGCGGACAGTCTCACCGTCAGCGACACATCCGACCTCATCGGTGTCGTCGACCGCGACCTTCGGGAGCGGAGGACGCGATTCGGTGAGGTCCAGGTCGAAAAGGCGCGGGGTGGAGGTCCGCCTGTCCGAGAGTTTCCATCCAACTGGGAGCGTGATTCGCTTCGCGTGGAACTCACATATCTCGTGAACGAGCCCGGTCCGTTCAGGAAGAGAGTCGAGCCAGACCTGACAGCTGATGGTGTCATAGGTCAGGCGAACCTGTGCAGGGCGATCACATTTTGATCTCATACACAGACGACGCATTTAGCACAAGCTAGTCGAATCAACCAGTCAACGCCCTGATTATTGAACACTGGTCAAAATTACCCAAGCGGCGCGTGAGTTCGCGGCCCCAAGCCAACGGGCCAGTCGCCCGCCAGGCTCAGGCGTTTTCGTTGATGCGGTTCAGGCGGTCGCTCGCCTCGAGGTACTCCTCGACCATATCGGCCATCAGGTCGCGCGTCTTGCGCACCTTGTTCATCGTTCCGACGATCTGTCCGACCGGGTTGAAGGCGATGTCCTTGGCCTGCTGCGAATAGTGGTGGCCACGAGCAACGGCCTCGCCGGTCACCATGAACTGCAGCGGCATACCCAGCGGCTTGGGATTGGCTGGATCCTCCCAGGCGTCGGTCCACTCGTTACGCAGCATTCGACAGGGCTTACCGGTCCAACTGCGGGAGCGGACCGTGTCACGACTTGTCGCAGCAAGGAGCGACTCGACCTGCGCTGGGGCCTGATCGGCCTCCTCGACAGTCAGCCAGATGGAGCCGGTCCATGCACCTTCGGCGCCCATCGCTATAGCGGCGGCGACCTGTCGGCCAGAACCTATTCCACCTGCGGCCAGTACTGGGGTTGGTGCAACTGCGTCGATCACCTGTGGCCAAAGGACTACGGAACCAACGTCACCGGTGTGACCTCCACCTTCGGTTCCCTGAGCGATGATGATGTCGACCCCCGCGTTCTTGTGGCGGACCGCTTGAGCCGGCGAGCCGCAAAGCGCTGCGATAAGCCGACCGGACTCATGCACTCGATCGATCACCTCAGCGGGAGGGGTCCCCAGCGCATTGGCGATCAGTCGAACCTTCTCGTGACGAAGTGCCTCATCGATGAGAGGTGATGCCGTCGCCTCGGTCCATCCGATCAGGGCGGGAGGGATCTCGCCCTCCGGCAACTCGGGAACACCATGGTCATCAAGAAGCTTGTGAACGAAACGACGATGCTCGTCAGGGACCATCTGGAGCAGTTCCTGTTCCAGCTTGACTGGGTCCATCTCCCCCATGCCCTCGTACTTGCCGGGGATCACGACGTCGACGCCATAAGGCTTGTCGGTATGCGCATCTATCCAGTCGAGTTCGGTCTGTAGTTGCTCAGGGGAATACCCAACCGCTCCGAGAACTCCCAGCCCGCCCGCGTTGGAGACAGCAGCAACAACATCGCGGCAGTGTGTGAAGGCGAAGATCGGGAACTCGATCCCGATCTGGTTACAGAGGTCTGTGCGCATATCGGCAATATAGCTGAGACTGAAACGCGTTCCAGTTTCGACCGAAGTGGGTCAGGACTCCAGGAAGGCGGCTATCCGGTCCTTTGGTCGTCCGATGATCGCCCGGCCGCCCTTGACGAGAATCGGCCGCTGAAGGAGTTCAGGGTGTTCGGCCAGAACGGAGAGCACCTGTTCCCTGTTGACGACATCGTCCTCGGAGAGCCCGAGTTTCTCGAAGTTGGCGTCACGACGAACCATGTCTGTCACGGGATCCTCGAGAACGTCAGCGACAGCGCTCAGGTCCGCAAGCGAAGGACGTTCCGACTTCAGCATGTACTTCACGGTGTCATAATCAACGCCGAGTTCGTCTGCTACTCCGACGGCGAACTTGGATGTCGAACAGTTCGGATTGTGGAAGATCTGCACGTCACTCATGAGGACCAAGGTAGTCGCTTGAAATCCATCCACGGCGTGCGCCCCAACGTGCTCTTCATAACCCTGGATCAGTTCCGAGCGGACCACCTCGGGGCTTCGGGGCATCCTCATGCAGTCACACCGAACCTGGATCGGCTCGCGTCCCAGGGCGTCAGGTTCGCCAGCCATTTCGCCAACTGCGCACCGTGCGCCCCGTCACGGGCATCACTGTTGACAGGGCTTTGGCAGATGAACCACAGGGTGACCGACAACGGAGCACCCGTGCGCGACGACCTGCCGATGCTGCCGCGCAAGATGAGAGAGGCGGGGTATGACCCCGTGCTCTTCGGTTACACCGACACTGCGCTGGACCCCGCTGACCTCGCCGAAGACGACCCGCGACGCACCAGCTATGAGCAGCCTATGGACGGGTTCGACCCGGTACTGCTCCTCGACGACCAGATTCAGGAATGGGTCGACTGGTTGGAGGGCCTGGGCTACGAACTGCCCGTACCCGGTAACAACCGCAGCATCTATCAACCTGCCGATGTCGAAACACCGGCGGGTCGCGGCAGTACCTGGGCGCCCACGAGATACGCAGCAGAACACAGCGAGTCCGCGTTCCTCACCGGCCGCGTCATCGAATGGTTGAGCGAGCCTTCACGCAAGGACGAGCCGTGGTTCGCCCATGTCTCCTACCTTCGGCCGCATCCCCCGTTCATCGCTCCTGCGCCCTATAACGACATGTTCGACCCGGCGAACATGGTCGAACCGGTCCGCGCCGAGTCACGTGAGGCCGAGGCCGCACTCCATCCCTTCGTCGCCGCTGCGAGTGCCTTGGTGCCCGCTCCCGCGCAGGACCTTGACCAACGCCAACTACAGGCGACCTATCTGGGAATGATCGCCGAGGTCGATCATCAACTCGGCACGCTCATCGATCACCTCGACGAACTCGGCCACAGCGAGAACACAGTCGTCATCGTGACATCGGATCATGGCGAGCAACTAGGTGACCACTGGCTGATTCAGAAGCTCGGGTTCTTCGATCAGAGCTTCCGCATCCCCCTGATCATCCGGTTCCCCGGACTCGTAGACGAACCGGGCAGATCCTTCGACGCTTTCACCGAGAACGTCGATGTGATGCCGACGATTCTCGACCTCTGTGGCCTCGAGCCATCCGAATGGGCTGACGGCGCCTCGTTGAGATCTGCGCTGGAGTCATCTGACGCCGAGGATGGCTGGTGGCGATCCGCCGTCCATTTCGAATACGACTTCCGCATGCCGACCAACTCACTCATCGAGGGACTCTTCGGCCTGCGACAGGACGAGTGCACCATCGCCACGATCCGCGACCACGACGGGAAATACGTCCACTTCGGGAGCGATTTCCCCTCGCTGTTCTTCGACCTGAGGACCGACCCAGGTGAATCGGTCAACCTGGCCGATGACCCCGAACACACGCCGCGCGTGCTCTCCTATGCCCAGCGCCTTCTGAACCTGCGCCTTCAGCACACAGATCCGAGATACGCGAACACCAGAGCAACCGGTGATGGGACTGCATTGCGGGCCGATCCCCCTCGCAACAGCCACTGATCCAATCGAGCCAGTGCTGAGCCACCAGCGCTGAACCAACCGGCTCGGCGCCACCGCGGACCCGAGCAGGCGGAACGGTAGGGTAACTCAGTCCCGGGGATGGCTACCCGGGGGCTCTCGTGCCAACTTCGCTGTGCCCGTTCGGAATGCCATGGTCGCTTGGATTCGCAACAAGGAAATCGGTCCGCTGGCGCTCGGCCGCCGCCTTGTCGATCTCCTGGGTCCAACCGGGGACGCCGTCCGCCAGAGCCTGACAGCGCTGGTGTTCAACTCGATGACAAGCCTGATCGCTGGAGCCATACTCGGATCGATCACACACACCTTCGAGGCACTGCCCGGTCTACTGGTCATGGTGCCCGCCGCTATCGGTCTCCGCGGGAACATCTTCGGGGCGCTCGGAAACAGGATCAGCACGTCGATCCACCTCGGCACATTCAACCTGTCAACCCGCCGCGACACCGTGCTCGGCCAGAACATCCTCGCTTCCCTGTCGCTCACCTATGTGCTCTCGGTGACGCTTGCAATCATGGCGAAACTCGTGGCCGTCACCTTCGGCATCGAGAACTCGATCGGCGTTCTCGATCTGGCCGTGATCTCGATTGTGGGTGGAACCATCGCCAGCATCATTGTTCTGGTTGCAACAATCGCGCTCTCGGCGGCTTCGGTTCGCCAGGAATGGGATCTGGACAATCTGGTTGCTCCGACTATGTCCACCTTGGGCGACGCTCTCACAGTCCCGTCACTGTTCTTCGCCACCTATCTGGTCGGCCACGGAATGGCCACCAAGCTCCTCGGTTGGCTTCTGGTGGTCGGTGCAATCATCGTGTTGGTACTCACGATCCGCTCTAAACTGGAGATCTTCACCGAGATCGTTCGGGAGTCACTGCCCGTGCTGGCAATGGCCGCTGTCCTCTCGACGCTCGCCGGGATCGCCGTCGAGAAGCAGTTGGCGCTCTTTGCTGCATTGCCCGCACTGCTGATCATGCAGCCGGCTTTCGTGAGTTCCGCCGGGGCTCTCGGCGGAATCCTCTCAAGCCGGATTTCGACCAATCTGCACCTGGGGCTCGTCGAGCCCAGCCTCCGACCACAGGGCGAGGCCCGCAGGGATGCTCTGCTCGTATTACTTATCGGATTCCCGATCTTCGTGTTCAACGCCGTGGGCGCGCATGTGACCGGACTCCTGTTGAACGAGCGGAGCCCCGGATTGTTCTGGATACTCGCCGCGTCGCTGCTCGGCGGGCTCCTGTCGGTCCTGTTCGTCATAGCACTCGCCTACTACGGAACGATCGCCGCATGGCGATCCAACCTCGACCCCGACAACTACGGCATACCGATTGTCACAGCGTCCGTTGACTTCGTCGGAGTCGTCGCCCTCGTGCTGGTTCTGTCGATCCTCGGAATTCGATAGTCGCTCCGGGAACTCGCCAGCGACGCGGGAATTCGCCAGTCACGCGAGCCTGTGACCGAACTACAGGTCGGCCGGTGGTCATATCTGACGGGGCGTCAGATTCGCTGTTAGCGTCGGCGGCATGAATCTCGAGTTGAGCGCCGAAGAGCAGGAGTTCCGCGAGGAAGCACGATCCTGGCTCCGCGACAACCTCCCGACGGAGGAACGTCCCCCTGAGGGTCAGGAGATGCGAGAGTTCGACCTCGCGTGGCAGCGCACCCTCTTCGACGGGGGTTGGGCCGGAATCAACTGGCCAGTCGAATACGGCGGCCGCGGTCTGACCGACATCCAGCAGATGATCTGGTACGAGGAGTTCGCCAAGGCCGACCCTCCGTTCACGCTCAACAACTCGTGCACCTTCGTGGGCAACCTGCACGGAGGACCCACCATCATCGTCAATGGTGACGAGACCCAGAAGTCGCATTACCTGCCACGGATCCTCAAGGGTGAGGACGTGTGGTGTCAGGGCTTCTCCGAACCGGGCGCTGGTTCGGACCTTGCGAGCCTGAACACCAAGGCCGTGATCGACGGGGACGAACTCGTCGTCACAGGCCAGAAGACCTGGACGAGCTACGCACACGTCGCGGATGTCCAGGAACTACTCGTACGGACCGATCCCGATGCACCCAAGCACAAGGGCATCACTTGGGTCATCTGCGACATGCGGACACCCGGGATCGAGATCCGCGAGATCCAGACCATGAGCCATGTGACCGACTTCTGCGAGGTCTTCTATGACGAGGTCCGCATTCCGCTCACCAATGTCGTCGGTGGACTGAACAATGGCTGGCGGACCGCCATGTCGACGCTCAGCTTCGAGCGCGGAACCGCTTTCATGGCAGATCAGGTGGAACTGGCGGCCACCGTTGAGAACCTGATCGAGGAGGCCAGGGTCCGCACCGGACCCGACGGCAGACGCCCGGCCATCGCGGACGACGAGATCGCACGACGACTGGCCACAGTCCGTTCCGAAGTGGCCGCCCTTCGCGCAATGACCATCACCGGCATCTCCCGAAACGCTCGCACCGGCGTCCCAGGACCCGAAGGCTCGATCGTCCGTCTGTTCCACGGTGAACTCCACCAGCGCGTGTATCAGTTGGCGCTCGAGATCATCGGGTCCGACTCGCTCCGCCTCACGCCCGTCGACGGAGATGGGGTCTGGACCGGCCCCTACCTGCAGTCCTTCGCCTACACGATCGGCGGCGGAACGACCGACATCCAGCGCAACATCGTGGGCGAGCGGGTACTCGGCCTTCCCAGGGCCTAGGCCCAGCGTCGAGCCGCTCCGTGCACGGCCAGACAACGCCGCCACCCATTGGTCGCCATACAAAGCGGGCCAGCCAAGACGGCTCAGCCAAACCGGCCCAGACCAGACGACCCAATTAAACCGACCCTGACAAGACGCCTGAGAGAACCCAACTGAAATGGACCTGCTCCCAACACCAGAACAGGAAGAGATCGTCACGACGGTCAGATCGCTCCTCGAGCGTGACTTCAACCTGAACACGCTCGCCGAGCGAGACGGGGCCGACTCCGTCGTCGACCGCTCGCTGTGGGCCAAATGTGCTGAACTTGGCTGGTTCGGGCTCGGCATGGACGAGTCACTCGGCGGAGTTGGCTACACCCTCGCCGAGGAAGCGCTCCTTTTCACCGAGATCGGGGCGCATGCAACGCCGGGCCCATTCCTGGCGACAGTCCTGGGTGCTCGACTCGCAGCGCTATCGGGGGCTCACGATATCGCCGGCGCCATCCTCAGCGGCGAGAGCATCGTCGCTCTTGCCGAACCGCACACTCCGGGTGCCGCCTCGGCCTCGCCGACTGTGAGTGGGACATTCAGGGTGACCGACCACGGCTCGGCCGACCTGATCCTGGTGATGGTCGGAACGTCGAGCGCACTCATCAACGCCTCCGACATGGTGGCCGAGCCGATGGCATCGATCGATCTACTCGTCCCGATCGCCGTCGGCACCGTCTCCGATGTGTCGCCGATCGCCGGCTTCGAGGAGAACCCCGGACTGGCCCTCAGGGCCAATATCCTCGTCGCCGCGGAACTCGCAGGCATCGCAACCGCCACTGCCGAGCAGTCGACCCAATACGCAAAGGACCGCGAGCAGTTCGGCACGCCCATCGGAGCGTTCCAGGCGGTCAAGCACCGCTGTGCAGATATGGCCGTTCGAGCCGAGGCGGCCAACTCGCTGGTCCGCTACGGCTCACTGGCGGTTCTCGAGGGGCTGACCGACGCCAACTTCCACGCCCACGCAGCCCGGTCCCTCGCAGCGACCTACGCGGTCACCAATTCACAGATCAACGTTCAGAACCACGGTGGAATCGGGTTCACTTGGGAGCACACGGCGCATCGCTACGTCACACGGTCGAGAGTCCGTTCCCAGACCCTCGGTACCGTTCAGTCACACCTGCAGTCGCTGCTGGATCAGCCGACTCCTTCCTGAATCGCGCCCACGCGGCTGATTTCCACTCTTCCCGAGTTGTGGCTGTTCGCACCGTATGCGACCCAGTCTCCTGTTCGCCTGGGATCGGTCGGAGTAGACCAGACCAGTAGCTGCCCATCACGACGAATCGTCGCCAACTCGGCCCGACCGTCACCATCCCAATCACCCATCGACGGAGTTCCGACGACCCAACCGCCGGTCAGCTTGGGCCAACCGGCCGGGGCGGCACCGGTAGCCGAAGCAGCCTGAAGTAGGTGTACTCCGTTACCTGCGACCGCCTCGTTCCTGCCGTCCCCGTCGACGTCGACAATTGCCGGAGTCACAAAGAACGCGATGTCGGCGGTGAC
>CAUJEC010000051.1 GCA_963169245.1 Actinomycetota bacterium | reverse complement strand
CGATCGGCATTCGGCGACCAGAGACATTCCCGTGCGCCGACTCGACGTCGACATGGAGAACGCTGATCTGCCCCGCTGGATCGTCGACGAGGATCCCATCTTCAGCAACCTGCTGGCTGTCCTCTCCGCAGTGTTCCCACGGGGTGAGGACTTCTTCGTTGCGACCGTCAGGGCCAACAAGGACGTTGTAGGCGATGACGAAGTCCTCAAGGCCCAGGTGAAGGCCTTCATCGGGCAGGAGGCCATGCACGGTCGTGAGCATCGACGGATTAACAAGTCCCTCGACTCGATCGGTTATCACACCACCAGAGCGGAGGCCTCGATCGACAAGGTCCTCAACGCTGTGTTCAAGATCAAGCCGAAGACACTCCCTCTTGCCGTCACTGCCGCAGCGGAGCATCTGACCGGCCTGTTCGCCGAATCGGCGCTCGGTTCCAAGATGACCCGTGACACGCTCTTCAACGTGCCTGATGTCCAGTCGCTCATCACCTGGCACGCGCTCGAGGAACTCGAACATAAGAACGTTGCCTTCGACGTTCTCGCCAAGACCGAGAGCGGCTATGTGATTCGCATGGGCGGGTTCGTCATCACATTGGTGTTCCTCGGTGGCTGCGTCGTCGTGGAGACCGTCCGTGGAGTCTGGGATGACCGGGCAGAACTCAACCTCAAGCGCTACCGCACCCACCTGCGCAACCTGCGCCACCAGACGCTGTTGAGCCCATGGGCCGTGCGTCAACTATTCAAGTACGTTCGGCCTGGTTTCCACCCCGACGACATCGAGACCAACTACATGATCGAGGAGTGGCGTACCGTCCTGGCCGACCGGACCACAATCACTGCCGGAGCGGGCAAAACCCGGCCCAAGCCGGAAGCCGGCACAGCAGGCTGAAGCTGGTGCACCACGCCGGGGATGGTGCACCACGCTGAGGCTTTCGAAGGTGGCCATGACGGTTCAGGCCGTGGCGACTCAGGGCTTCGTGGTGCAGGCCTTCGCTTTGGCGGCGGGCAGTGTCACGAAGGTGATCGAACGCGGTGCCAATTCCAAGGCCGTGCCATCGACCGTTCTGGGGGCAGGGTCCTTGAACGTCGCGGAGTCGCTGATGTCGAGTGGCTTGCCGTTGAAGAGTGCGGAGTCCGACTCGAGTGAGTCGGCGGTCATCGTCACCGCCGCAGCCTTCTTGGATCCCAGATCGACCGTGTAGGCATTCGCGGCGTCGCGATTGGTTATGGCCATAGCCACAGCGCCTGTCTTCGTATCTCGCTTGCAATGCCCATAGGCCGACACCTTGTCGGTGACCTCACCGCCGCCGGGTGCGCTCGGAGTCACATCGAGCGCCTTCGTTCCCATGTTCTTCTTCCACAGATATGCCGTGAAGTACGACGGACGCGGCATATGGGTTCTGTCGTCGATGATCCCGTAGTCGCTGGCGACGAGGGTGTTGTACATGTGCACCCAGACACCGTTTCGGGCGGCATCGCCAAGGTGTTCGAGGTAGGCAAATGCCCCCTCGAACTTCGATGCGGTCTGATCACCGCCACAGGCAGCGGTAGCGGTCTCGGTCAGCCAGATCTTCTTGCCCGGCATGAACCTGTCGCGAAGCTCCGTGCTCATCCTGATGTTTTCGACCATGACTCCGAGTACGGAGCGATCCATCAGACGATCGACGGGAACCTGGGGGAGCGTCGAACAGCGATCCGACATGCCCGTGTAAGAGTGGAACGAAAAGGCGTCGAAGAGATCGGCGCTGGTCTCAAGAAGTTCCTCGGTCGTCGGGTCATCGAGTGGCTTCATCACCTCGTAGCCGACGACCATCCCGCCGGGGCCAAGAAGTTCCAGCTTGGGATCGACCTCGTCTCGAAGCGCCTTGAGCGTGGCGAAGTCCCTGGCAAAACCAGCAGAGTCATAGGTGGCGCCTGCGGTTCCCTGGATGTTGGGCTCGTTGATGAACTCTGCCGCGTCGACCGGCACCTTGTTCTCGACGGTGTAGCTCAGGAAGCGTTTGGCCAGATCCGGTGTCCAGGACCCGTCGGGTGCGCGGGTTCCGGCACCGACGGCGAACGAGGTGACCATTCGGTTGCCCGTCCCGTCCGCGAATCGTCCGACCTCTGACCAGCGCTCGCCGGTCAATACCGACTGGAACCCATCGGGAGCCTCTGTCGCTCGGCCGGTGTCGTCGAAGTAGACCTTGTTGGCCCAGCTGCCACTGACGCGTAGGTATGACGGTCCGAGCTTCTTGGTCAGGTTGGTCAATTTCTCGTCGAGTTCCACGGGAGGGTGAACCGACATTGATTCACCTGACGGGTCATCACGAGGGGCCCAGAAAGTTCCTCCGACAACGCTTGCCATTTCAAGGTTGTGGCTCTGGAAGCGGTCGCTGACCGTCTGCGCGACCTTTGCGCCCGACAGATCGACGCTCAGGTCTGCGTTCGGGTTGGATGCAACCGCCGACTTCTATGTGGTGGTGCTGTCGTCGCTGGAACCGTCCGAGGCTCGACTGTCACTACAACCAACCTGGATGAGTGATGCGAGCGCGACGCCTCCCACCAATGCGATTCGTGTTGTCGACCTGCGACGCACGCGGCTCATGTTGCCCCCGTTTGAGTGTTGCCCCGGGTACGGATCATAGATGTCGAATGTCCCATGACCGTCCACTCCCTGGACCGGTCATGGTCTGACGTTGTGACCGGTCACGCTCCTGTCGTGGTCATCGCCCGCGGTCAGCTTCAGTATTCGTGTTGGACGAAGGAGTCGCGACTGTCGAGTGGTGACCCGAACCGGTAGAAACAGTCCATGGACGGAACCATTCGAAACGCGACGACCGAAGACGCGGACTTGATCGTGGATCTGATCGCGGAACTCGCCGAGTACGAGAAACTGAGCCACGAGGCTGTCGCTACTCCCGAGTC
>CAUJEC010000050.1 GCA_963169245.1 Actinomycetota bacterium | reverse complement strand
GTGACCTGGGCGATGAATGCTGCCTTTCGTTCCAACGTCTGCCACATGTAGGTGTCGAAGCTGCCTTCGGTTACATATCGCAGGACGCGCACTTCAGGGTTCTGGTTGCCCTGTCGAAGGATGCGCCCGTCACGCTGTTCTATGTCCGCTGGTCGCCACGGCGCATCGAGGTGATGCATCGCGATAGCGCGGGTCTGGACGTTGGTGCCCACTCCCATTGTTTCGGTTGACCCGATGAGCACCGCAACGCTGCCGTCTCGGCAAGCAGCGAACAGTTTGGCCTTCCCAACGTCCGTTTTTGGCGTCCTGCATGTATCGGATCGACCCCGGTTCGATCCCTCTACGAACAAGCAGGGTCCGGAGTTCGTCATAAGCGTTCCATCCAGCTCCCGCGGGAGTGGACACGTCACAGAACACGAGTTGAAGAGCACCCGGCCGAAGCGTGATCTGACCCCCTTCATCGACATAGCGAAGGTCACGGGTCGCGTGATGGATAGCGGCGATCCGTTGAGCCGCGACGGTGAGCTTGCCGCTGTCAGACCGTGACTCTTCACCGACCAGTCGAAGATCGAGCGCTGCCCGCCTACCATCGCCAGTGACCTTCAACATATTGTCCTCTCTCGGGTCGACCGCCCGATTGCGGATCAACTCCGCTCGCGATGCGAGCTCGGTGACATAATCGACGAGCACTTCATCAGGCTCGACAACCACTGTCTCGGCCTGACCGCCGACAAGTGCGGGTACCGGCAGGTCGAGGTCGTCGTTAGTACGAACGTCTGCGACTTGCCGGTAGAGGGTGAGGAGTTCGGGGACGTTCTGAATCGGGCGAAGCGGGTCTGCATCCGATAAGACGCTCCGTCGGGTGCGAGTTCGAGCGCCGTGTGGGTCCGTCCGAAGTTCGCGGCCCACGCATCGAAGGCCCGAAGGTCGACACTCGCGAGTAGGTCGAGGTGGAGATAGCTCTGCATGACCCACAGCTCCGACATCGAGTTCGCAACAGGCGTCGCAGTGGCGAAGGTGACTACCCGTGGACCAAGGGCACGGCGAGGCGCCCACAGCTTCAAGTCCAGATCCTGGGCGCGTTGCGACCCTGTAGTCCCTACGCCGTCGATCGCACTATCGACTCGTCTGTTCATGTAGGCGTGTGCTTCGTCGACAAACAGGTAGTCGATGCCTGTCTCACAAAACCATACGGCCGCATTGCAGATCTCTTCGGGTCAGTTGGTGAGAACGCCTTCGTTCGTGGGCCTCTTGTAGTTGACTTCGGATACAACATTCATCAGGGAGACGGATCATTCATCAACTACAACCTGGCTGCCCTTGACGTAGCAACTATTACGATCGGAAAGGATTGTCAGATCGCAACGGGTGTCCAACTGCTTACGCCAACTCATCCACTGGATTCGACCCTACGACGCGACAAGTTCGAGGCGGCAGAACCGATAGATATAGGCGACAACGTCTGGCTCGGAGGAGGAGTCATCGTTTGTCCCGGGGTGACCATAGGCCACGACTCAGTTGTTGGAGCCGGTTCGGTGGTAACACGAGACATTGAACCGTTCGCATTGGCGGTCGGAAATCCAGCGAAAGTAATCCGGACTTTGAGCTGAACCGTGGATCCGATGACCTCACCCTTCGAAGGGCCCAAGACCCATCTGCTGCCGAACTGATTCAACTGGCGGATTGGTGAGAGACCGGCGCTGCCAGTTCGCTCCGTCGACCACCAGCGTGTGCCCCGATATGAAACTGGCAAAGGGCGACGCAAGGAATGTCGCAGCGTATCCAAGCTCACGCGGCCTACCCACTCGAAGCGCCGGTTGACGATCATCTTTATCGTGAAGCGCCCCGAGGTTGCCACGAATATCGCTCGTCATGTCCTCATGGGGCATCAAGCCCGGCACCAGGCAGTTCACCTGTATCCCATATGGACCCCACTCGACAGCGAGGCTCTCTGTCATGTTCTTTACGCCCGCTTTGGCAGCCGCGGAGTGAGCAAAACCCGGTCCGCCTGTCCACGCGTAGGTAGCTCCCACATTTATGATTGACGCCCGCGTGCCTGCCAGCATGTGGCGACGTGCGAACTCGCGGCTGCAAAGGAACGTACCGGTGAGGGTGATATCCACAACCGTTCGCCAGGCGTTGGGCGACATCGCCTCCGCTGGCACCGGGAAGTTTGCCGCAGCGTTGTTGACCAGTATGGCAGGAAGCCCGAACTCCGCTGTTGCGTCGTTGAACATGTCGGTGATCGACTCCGGGTCACGAATATCGCACTGCAGAGCCATCACCTCTGTTCCAACGGCAGCGATCTCTTCTCCCCCGGCGTCAAGGTGTTCAGGATTTCTGCTGGCGATCGCGATCTTGGCACCAAGGCGGGCGAACTCTAAGGCGATGGCCTTGCCAAGTCCCGTTCCGCCACCGGTTACGACTGCTGCCACGCCGTCAAAGGTGCCCTCGGGTAGCGCAGACAAACCGACTGGCGCTGCTGGTGCGAGTCCGATCATGGCGAACTCGTTGTGGGGAGTCACTTCATCGACCATGTCAGCTCCCGGTGAATCGTGGTGGTCGATCCTCGGCGCGGGCGGCACGCAGTTCGGCGGCATCGTCGCTACGGCTCACGAAGGTCTGATAGATCATCTCGTCATCCATCGACGCCCTGATTCCCGGGCGGGACATGTGGCTGATTACGAGTCGCGCGAGCTTCGCCGAGGCCGCAGGGGTGGACGCAATCTGCTCGGCCATCGCACGGGCGGTCGAATCAAGCTCGTCCGGAGCGACCACACGGCTGACCACCCCGTGGCCATATGCCTCCTGGGCGTCCATGATCCGACCAGTGAGCACCATGTCGCTCACGACTCCATGTCCGGCCATCTGGTAGAGGACCGAAACCCCGCCGGTATCGGGGATCACGCCATGGGTGAGTTCGGGTAGGCGAAACCTTGTCCCTTCGGCAGCGATACGGATGTCGCAGAGGAGTGCCCGCTGGAATGACCCACCCATGACCCATCCCTTGCACGCCACGATCACAGGGGCGTCGAGTTGCCAAAGCTGTTGGATTCCCCGATGTCCGCGGCGCATGAGTTCGTGATGTGACATCTCGACCTTGATCGTCCCGATGGAGCCGACGTCCCGCCCCGAGGAGAAGGACCTGCCCTCTCCCCGCCAGATCACAGCACGAAGGTCGGACATCGCTCGAAGTTGCCCGAGGATCTCGAAGAGTTGCAGATCCATGTCGTCGTCGAAGGCGTTGTGCTTCTCGTCGTGGTCGTTCGTGATGGTCGCGATCGGTCCGTCGACCTCTAGTGTCACCTGTCCTGCCATGGCGGCCAGCCTAACCAGTCACACAACGAACGCCGGACAGAACCGACTTCATCACAACACCTGGCCGCCGTGACGGTTCAGGAATCCTGTTCAGGTGACGGTTCAGGAGTCCTGTGGTCGCCAGTCGAGCATCGGCGCATCGGCGTAGAGACGCTCGATCCGGTAGTACTCCCTGTCCTCTGGCATGAAGACATGCACGACGATGTCGCCATAGTCGAGGAGTGTCCAGCGTCGCTCTGTTGCGCCCTCCACACC
>CAUJEC010000049.1 GCA_963169245.1 Actinomycetota bacterium | reverse complement strand
GGTCGGTCGGAGTCGACCTACCGCTACACCGTTATAGACACGATCGGTGGCGGTGCGTCGGAGATCCAGAAGAACATCATCGCCCGTCGCGGCCTTGGTCTCCCCAAGAACTTCTGACGGCGGCATAGAGAACGCTGCATAGAGAACGCTGCATAGAGAACGAACTGTGATGACCTCTGCCCTCGATGGGATTCGCGTGCTCGACCTGGCCTCGGTCGGTCCGGGCGCCCGCGCGTCTAGGATCCTGGCCGACTACGGAGCGACGGTCGCCAAGGTCGGAGCCGTGCCTCGGGCGGGCGCGGTGCAGATCACGCCTCCTTACTACGCGTATTCGGGTAACCGCGGAATGAACAGAGCGCTCTTCGACCTCAAGTCCGACGGCGGGCGCCAGGCGTTCTGTGCACTTGCTGATCAGGCCGACGTCATCATCGAGTCGTTCCGCCCGGGAGTAGTCGATCGGCTCGGTATCGGATACACCGAACTCGCGCAGCGCAATAGTCGACTTGTGTACTGTTCGACCAGCGGCTTCGGCCAGAGTGGACCTCGACGCAACTGGGCCGGACACGACGTCAACTATCTGGGCGTTTCCGGGTTCCTCGACTGCACTGGTCGCCAAGCCGATGGTCGACCGGCGCTTCCCGGAGCGACCGTCGCCGATATTGCGGCTGGTGGTATGCAGGCGGCGATGTCTGTGATGGCGGCACTTTTGCGACGAGAACGAACGGGCACGGGCGAGCATCTCGATGTCTCCATTGCCGACGGCGCGTTCGCAATGATGAGCTTGTATGTGGACGAGTACCTGGCGACGGGCGTGGAGCCCGGTCCGGGGCACTACATCCTGACCGGTCGCTATGCGTGCTATGACACCTACACCTGTTCTGATGGCAAGCATGTGGCTGTCGGAGCGATCGAGCCTCAGTTCTGGCGCAATCTGGTGAAGCTGCTTGACCTGGAGCAGTACGCCGGAGCGCAGACCGACGACGCTCTCCAGGACGAGATTCGGGGAGCGATGGCTCAGCGGTTTGCGAGCCGCACGCGTGATGAGTGGGTCGCGCTGCTGGGCCCGGCCGACACCTGTGTCGCCGAGGTCAACACGGTTGCCGAGGCAGTGCTCAACGAGCAGGTCATCGCCCGTGGGCTGGTGGCAGACGCCGTCAACGCCGAGGGGCTCGAGTTCCGTCAGGCGGCCCCCATCTGGGCGGGTGCCGACGAACCCGTTGATCCCTATGAGGTTCGCGATCCATTGGTGAGCGATACCGAGGACCTTCTCGCAGCAGCCGGCTTAGATGCTGCGCACATCAAGGAGTTGATCGAGAGTGGAGCAATCGCATGACGGCTGACGGATCAGTGAGCGCAGCTACAACGGTCGCGGATGTGGCCGATGACGTCCCGGCGAATGTGCGCGAGATGGTCGGCAAGCCGATGTATGCACAGACGGCGACGTTCCCCGTCGAGCGCAGCTATGGCTACAACACTCTGGCCGCAACCCAGAACGCGAATCCGCTGTTTTGGGATGATGCGATCGCCAGCGAACTCACTGGTGGCATCACATTGCAGCCGACGACGCTGTCGCTGTGGATGAGACCGCACTATTGGGAGCCGGGGGCAGTGGGAGAGCAGGTCGCGCTCAAGGTTCATTTCGATCTCAAGGAGATCTTCGGTCTACCGGAAGCGGTGATGACCGACAACACGATCATCTTCCACGAGCCCGTTCGGCCTGGTGACGTCATCTCCAACCAGCAGGTGCTCAAGTCGGTTTCGGGTCCCAAGACCACAAAACTCGGGGCCGGCAGGTTCTGGGTGATCGACGTCGAGTTCCACAATCAGGATGGTGTTCTGGTTGGCGTCGAGTCGTACACAGGTTTTGGCTACAAGCGTGAGACGGGGGAGTCGAAGTGAGTGCTGTCAGGTCAGTCGTGTTCGACTCAGTTTCAGTTGGTGACGCGCTTCCCGAATTGGCCGTGGACGTGACCCCCACGACCGTGGTTCTCGGAGCGTTGGCGAGTCGTGATTGGCGGCCGATGCACCACGACTACAAGTTTGCGACCGAACGCAACGGTGTTGCGGACATCTTCTTGAACACCCCGAATCAGGCGGCGTGGTTCGAGCGGTTCGTCACCGACTGGACTGGCCCGACGGGTCGGCTCGGTCGGATGAAGTTCCGAATGAAGACGTCGGTGTTCCCGGGCGACCGCATGGTTCTCACCGGCAAGGTCACCGGGACCGAAACCGACAGCGACGGGTGTGGATGGGTGACCATCGATGTTGCTCTCACGGTGGGCGAGACGGTTGCATCCACCTGTGACGTCCGTGTCGCCCTGCCCAATGACGAGTCCGACAACCCGTGGTCACGCCGGGGTGAGACCTGGAAACCGTGACGTCATCGTCCACTAAGGCCGATTTCATTCAATTCCCGCTCGTCACACGAATCAGTCACGAGCTGAACAACCACAAGATCTAGTCACCAACGGAGCCCAAAGATGTTGAATCTCGATTTCACCGAAGAACAGGACATGCTGCGAGACATGGTCCGCGGCCTGCTGGGGCAGTACGCGTCCAACGAGTCGATCCGGGCGCTTGAGGACGACCCGGTCGGATACTCGCCCGAACTGTGGGCACAGCTTGCGGAGCTTGATCTGCTCGGGCTGTTGCTGCCGGCGCAGTATGGCGGATCAGAGATGTCGATGCTCGAAGGCGTCATCGTCTACGAGGAACTTGGCCGGGCGCTGGCTCCGACTCCCCATCTGGTGTCATGCGTGGCATCCGCCGGAGCACTCGTTAAGGGTGGATCTGATGAGCAGAAGAACGAGTGGCTGTCCAAGCTGGCCAAGGGTGATGCGATCATCACTCCGGCGTGGCTTGAACCCGACAACTCCTTTGGCCCTGCAGGGGTCCAGGTTCGTGCCGAGGCTGACGGCGACGGTTTCGTGATCAGCGGAACCAAACAACACGTCTACTTCGGCGCTGCGGCTGACCGTCTGTTGGTACTCGCTCGCACGGGGGATGCGGAAGAGGCCGTTGATCTGTTCCTGGTGGATCCGAAAGCTGACGGTGTGACGTTGGGCCAGCGGATGTCGATCAGTTCCGACACGCAGTATCGGGTTGATTTCGACGGTGTGAAGGTCGCTGCGAGTGACCGCATCGGCGGAGCCGGCTCGGGTTGGGCGATCTGGTCTGCGGTGATGGACGAGGTAATGATTCTGGCCGCGGCTCAGGCCAATGGTGGGTGCGAGCACTCGCTCGACATCACGGTTCAGTACTCCAAGGATCGTGAGCAGTTCGACAAGCCGCTGGGAGCGTTCCAGGCGTTGTCGCACTACATGGCCGACGCCAAGACAGCCCTTGATGGCGCAAAGGTCCTGACCTATGAGGCCGCATGGGCTCACGCCGAGGGCAAGTCACTCGCACAGGTTGCGCCGATGGCCAAGAAGTTCGCATGT